>JAEYVN010000025.1 GCA_023431725.1 Pseudomonadota bacterium | reverse complement strand
GTCATCATGGCGGTAACGCCCATGACAAGGAAGGTAATGACAGCGCGCAGGTCGCCACCGCCGATCTGCCGCAGCGTGCCCATGCCGCAGGTGCCATTCAGCGCCATGCCGAAACCAAAGATCAGGCCGCCGATGATCAGGCCGCCGAGTTCAAGCCGCGAGCCGGTATAGATCGATTTGCTGAGATCGAGATCGCCGAACATTTCCAGCGCATGCACGCCGATGATCGCGACGCCAATGGCCAGCAACCATGTGCGCAGCCGCCGCGTATCGTTGGCATAGACGGAATCCTCGATCGCGCCGAGCGTGCAGAAGCGCCCGCGTCGCGCCACGAAGCCGAACGCGAGGCCAAGGCCGAGCCCCAGCAGCAAGCGCAGAATATTGAGTGGGAGATCGTCAATCATCGTCTAGCCCCGTCAACGCGCCAGCCGTTAGTCGGGCTTCGGCGCGCAGAATGCCGAATGAAGTGCCTCGATCACCTGCCGCACCTCGGGGCGCGCAAGCGAGTAATAGATGCTCTTGCCGTCGCGGCGTGTCTCGACCAGATCGTCGGCGCGCAATCGCGCGAGCTGCTGTGACACCGCCGGTTGACGCAGTTTCAGCAATTGCTCGATTTCGGAGACCGACTTCTCGCCCTCGCTCAGAAGGCACAGGATCACCAGCCGGGCTTCATGCGACAGCGCCTTCAGGAATTCGCTCGCCTTCTTGGCGTTCTGAAGCAGCTCGTCGACATCAAGATCGGGCTTCTTGACCTTGCGCGCCAAAGTCGCAGTTACCATTGCGCTCGCTCCGGGTTACGGGCGAATACATGCGCCATCTTGCAAGTATTGGGAAGGGATGGAACTTTCAAAGTCAGCAGGCGTCAGAGCAAAAGCTTTTCCAAACGGGCCCAAAAAAAGAATTCTCCTGGATAGCCCTCGATCCGAGCCTTCTCCTTGCCGTCCTCCACAAGGACGAAGGTCGGGGTGTAACGAACCGGGCTCTTGAGTTCGACCGAGGTATCCTTGCCGCGGTCGAGATGCACCTGCCGCAACGGCAGCGACTTGCCGACATCGGTTTTCGGGTAAATCGGTCCGATTTCACGATCCCAGTTCAGGCAATACGGACAGCCGGCCCGGCGGTACATCACCAGCTCGGCGGACGATGCCGGCAGCACCGAGGCCATCAATGCAAAAACAGCAAGCAAGCCCGTCAGGATGCGCACGCCCAACCCCTTCCAGCAAAACTACGCCGACCATATAATTGCAAAATCGCGAATGTCATGGATTCTCAGGCGCTGGTGGCCAACCCGATGATCTCACGCAGAACCCTGTTGGCTGGGTCGGCGGCATTGCTGGCGCCCTTCCCCCGCCTCGCCGCGGCGTCCGAGCTGAAGCTGAACGACGACGGCCTCTATACGAAGCCCTGGTTCCTCGAGAGCTTCCTCGAACTGCCTGACGACCTGAAAGACGCGAACGGCAAGAACAAGCGGCTCGTCATCATGTGGGAGCTGAAGGGCTGCCCCTATTGCAAGAAGATCCACGAGATCAATCTCGCCGATCCGGCGATCGAAACCTTCATCAAGGACAAGTTCGAGGTCCTGCAGCTGAACATCGTCGGCTCACGCGAGGTGACTGATTTCGACGGGCAGAAGCTGCCCGAGAAGCAATTCGCGCAGAAATATGGCGTCCGTTACACGCCGACCTTCCAGTTCTTTCCGGATTCCATCGATGGTCTGGCCGACAGGAAGCCGGCTGCGCGCGAAGTCGCACGCTGGCAAGGCTACATGGAGCCGAAGCCGTTTCTGGCGATGTTTCGCTTCGTCCAGCAGAAGGCCTATGAGAAGTCGAGCCTGACGGATTATCTCAAGGCGAATGGTTGAGTTGGCGCATCGCTGAATGCGGTCGCCGGTGCAAACCAGGAGCTAGGCGATCGACATATCGAGAAAGACCCCGGTCAATCCTTTCGACTGTTCGGTCCTTTCCTGAACCCTGTCGTTGATCGCCGCATCCGTTTGCCGGCGGGCCTTGCCCTTCATCCGCTCCAATGTCTCTTCGGTCAGCCCCAGGTCCTTGAGGGCCGAAGCCCGCAATCGCGCTTCGGGCGATAACCGCGCATAGGCGAGAAAGTCGTGAACAGGATCGGACTGGCTGGCCGAACAGATGCGTGACGCGAACAGCTGGCTGGCGACAGCCATGGGGTTATACGGCGAAGCAGATGCTGAAAGCGTCATGATGGTTCTCGTCTCCTGCAACAACAGAGACAAACCAAAATCCGTGCCAGGGACGACAGCGCCGAAAACCCAATGAAAACAATTGCCGATGCGATCGCTCACGTCGGCACTTCATTCCATCCGGCAAAAATTGCCGGGCATCATGGGAGCATTTGGGCTGCGCCGACGGCGTGACAGGCGCTAGCCGACCTTGAGATAGGCAAAGCCCTTTGCCTGCAACTCGCCGACGGTCGCCACGCCGGACGGGACAAACTTCAGGAATGAATCGTCGCGCGTCTTGTTCAGATCGATGTTGTTGCGCTTGTAGGTGATCTCGCAGAGAAAAGCCTCCACATCGAACTTCGCGAGGCCCGCCAGGCGCTTGTAGATGTCCTCGTCGATCTGATCCTTCTCCCACGGCGTGCCACTGCGATCGGCGAGGAAGAACTTGATGCCGGGACCATGCGCGACGATCACCAGCTTGATCCGCATCGGATCGAACTCGTATGCCGACAGATGGTTATTCATGTTGGTCAGCATCTGCGAGAAGCGCTGCGGATCGCCGAAATCGCAGTGATAGAGGCAGGCGAAATCGGTGTCCTTCTTGATGTCGCTCAAACTCAGCTTGGCTGGCGCTGCGCTGACGCGCGACGCACCGAGCGCTGCGCCGGACAATGCCAGCGCGCCGATGAAGCCACGCCGGCTGGTCTTTCCAGTGGATTGCGCCATGAGTGTCTCCTGGCCCGCCTAAGTGCAATGGCCGGCGCGAAAATCGCACCGGCCTCAAAACCCAACGATGGCCTGGAAATACACCTTGATCGATCAGTCCTTGTTGACGGGACTATCCGGGCTCATCAATAGCGCCACCGCATCCTTGATCTGGTCGATGGTCAAGACTTTATTTGCACCAAACCTTGGCATATTCGAACACGGAAGCGCCGCGTGAGAGTTGTAAATTTTCTCGTAGGTCGCTTTCACGTCCGCTTCGGCGAAATTGCGAAGCTTGCCGTACTGGTGAAGGCTCGGACCAAGGGTGCCGTAGCTCACTTCCTTCTTCGATATCTGGTGACAGGCATAGCAATTGCCGCCATTCGGCCGGTTGGCCGGATAGTCGGTGAAGCGCAACCCGTATCCGCTCTGCGCCAGCGCCTCGCCTTTCTTCCAGTCGCCCACGAATTTTCCATCAGCCGGATATTCGATGGACGCCTTCTCGCGCTTCTGGATTTCGTCGGCGACAGCTTTGGTCGGATTGTTATGACTGGCCGAACATTGCTTCATCGTCTCATCCTGCGAGAGACGCGCAACGAATTGTTCCGGCGGGTTTGGAAAAGCCGCCTTGATCACGGCATCAGCCTTGTCGGCGGCGACGGTCTGCTTCTGTTGTGCGAACACGGCGGTGGATGCCAACAGCGCAGCAGCAATGATGAAAGGACGCATGATCATGTCTGTTGTCCTTCCGTTCAGCGCTTCAGGCCGGGGGCGTTGATTTCACCGCCCTCCGCCATTTTCGTCAGATAGGCGATCAACGCGATGCTCGCGTCCGAACCGAGCTGCACTTGCGGCATGCGCATCTGCCAGTAACAGTCATACATCCGGTGCTGCATCGTCATCACATGCGTCGATGACACGCGATAGGCCGGCCATTCGCCGATCACCTTCCGGGCCTCCTTCGGCTCCGACAGATGCGGCAAGCCCTGCAGGCGAATGCGCAGGCCCTCGGCGGCGTGACAGGTCGAGCAGGAAAAATCCATCGGGCCGGAACGGCGGTTGAACAGTTCCTCACCGAGCGCGACCACTTCCTTTTCCTTCGGCTGATCGAGCTTGGCGGAGAATTTCTCTCCCGATGACTGATTGGCGACATAGGTCGCGATGGCACCGAGTTCCTTCACCGGTTGACCGCCGCCCGGATGCGGACGCTTCACGAGATCGGCTGCATTGAAACCCTGCAACTGCTCCATGCACCAGAGGATGCGGGTTTCCGCATCCATCACACGATCGGCATCCTTGAAGTAACGCGGCAGTTCGGCAAAAGCGCCTTTGACGTACCCTGGCCCTTTGCCGAGATCGCATTGCTCGAGGCTCACGTTCTTGGGACCACGCGGCGTCTTCCACAATGCTTCGCCGCGATCGGAATCGAGAAGACCCGGATTGCTCCACGGATCCTCCCTCAACATCTGACGATAGCGCTCAATGGCCTTTTCAGTCTCGGCATCTTGCGCGGCCGCACCGAACGCCATCAGCGAACTGACACCAACGACGATCAACATTAAATTACGAACTCTCACCCGGCATTCTCCCGCGCTGGCGTTTCTTCGCCTCGCCTTCGCTTACGAAGCATTGGACTTGAAGATCAAGTCTACCTTTGAAGAAACAATACATGCATTCCGTTGCATGAGAAGACTTTGCTGTTTGTGCACTGCAAAGGAGAATATTCATTGCGTCAGCGCCCTGAATTCAGTAATCACTTTCAACAGAATGAATATGTTCCGTGCTATAAGCGGACGTGAACGAGGAAGCGCGAGATCACTTGGCGGTGGAGCGCAATCGGCTTGCCGCAGCGGCCATGCCATGCCATCGAAGCCTTCTTCCGGATGTCATTGACGATCGATCGCGCATCGCCAGATATGCGCGGCTGATCCAAGAGAGGGAAACATGAGCGCTTTCTTCACCCGCAGGCAGGCATTGATGGCCGGCGCCGCAGCCGTAGCCGCCGCCACGTTGGGACAATCCACCTCGCCCGCGCTTGCGGCCAACAATCTCGACGAGATGGCCAAGGCCTTCACGGGTGGAGCGAAGCCGGAACCGGGCAAAGTCAAGCTCGACCTTCCGGAGATCGCCGAGAACGGCAACACCGTGCCGATCACCGTGTCCGTCGAAAGCCCCATGACCGACAAGGACTATGTCAGCGACGTCATTATCCTGGCCGACGGCAACCCGAATGCCGGCGTTGCGACCTTCCACTTCAATCCCGCGAGCGGCGTTGCCGAAGCCAACACGCGCATTCGTCTCGCCAATACGCAGAACATCGTCGCCATCGCCAAGACGAATGGTGGCAAGTTCTACACCGCATCCAAGGAAGTCAAAGTCACGATCGGCGGCTGCGGCGGCTGATAGCCCGCGCACTCAATCGTTGACAGAAATCAGGAGTTCGCAAATGGCCGCTTCGACCGTCAAACCACGCATCAAGCTCGACAAGAAGGACGCAAAGCAAGGCGACATCATCGAGGTGAAGGCGCTGGTCTCGCATGTCATGGAAACCGGTCAGCGCAAGAGCGCCGACGGCAAGGTGATCCCGCGCAAAATCCTCAACAAGTTCACCTGCACGGTGAACGGCAAGGAAGTCTTTTCGGCCGATTTCGAGCCGGCGGTTTCCGCCAATCCGTATATCCAGTTCAAGTTCAAGGCGACCGAATCCGGTCCGGTGGTGCTGACCTGGATCGACGACGACGGCTCCAAGATCGTCGGCGAGGATTCGATCAAGGTCAGCTGACGCTGCGCTTTGTCCGAATTGAGCTTGCCGGTGTTGGACCGACATTGTTCGGCCCAACGGGAATGCGTTGAGGAGCGCAGATGATTTCACGCCGCGATTTCATCCAGTTGGCGGCCGCGACCGCTGCGATCCTCCCGGCCGGCTGGAGCCGCGCCCTCGCCCAGCAGAAGCTGACGCAGGCCGACCTCCTGCACTTCGAGCCCCTCGGCAATGTGACGCTGGTCCACGTCACCGACATCCACGGCCAGTTGCGGCCGGTCTATTTCCGCGAGCCATCCATCAACCTGGGCGTCGGCGATGCGAAGGGCCTCGTGCCGCACATCACCGGCCAGGCACTGCTCGATCACTACAAGATCCCGCAAGGGTCGGCCGAGGCTTACGCCCTCGCCTATCCCGATTTTGCAGCGCTCGCCAAAGGCTATGGACGCCTCGGCGGCCTTGATCGCATCGCCACCATCGTCAATGCGATCCGCGCCGAACGGAGCGATCGCACCGTCTTCCTCGATGGCGGCGACACCTGGCAGAACAGTTTCACCTCGCTGACCACCAAGGGTCAGGACATGGTCGACTGCATGGCGCTGCTGAATCCAGATGCCATGACCGGCCACTGGGAATTCACGCTCGGCACCGATCGCGTCAAGGACATCGTCGACAATCTCGGCTTTCCCTTCCTGGCGCAGAATGTGCGCGATACGGAATGGAACGAGGCCGCGTTCAAGCCATCGACCATGATCGAACGCGGCGGCGTGAAGATCGCGGTGATCGGGCAGGCCTTTCCCTATACGCCCATCGCCAATCCGCGCTGGATGATCCCGAACTGGTCGTTCGGTATTCGCGAGGACGATCTGCGTGCGCAGGTGGAGGAAGTCCGCAAGAACGGCGCGCAGCTCGTCGTGCTGCTGTCGCACAACGGTTTCGATGTCGATCGCACGCTGGCCTCGCGCGTATCCGGCATCGATGTCATCCTCACCGGCCACACGCATGATGCGCTGCCCGACGTGGTGAAGGTCGGCAAGACATTGCTGGTCGCCTCCGGCAGCCACGGCAAGTTCGTGTCGCGGCTCGATCTCGATGTGCGCGACGGCGAGGTGAAGGGCCATCGTTTCCGTCTCATCCCGGTCTTCTCCGACGTGATCGCACCGGACGCCGAGATGGCTGCGAAGATCGACGCGATCCGCAAGCCGCACGAAACGATGCTCGGCGAAACCATCGGCCGCACCGAAACGACGCTCTATCGCCGCGGCAATTTCAACGGCACGCTCGATGACGTGATCTGCGACGCGCTGCTGTCCGAACGCGATGCCGAGATCGCGCTGTCGCCCGGTTTCCGCTGGGGCGCATCGCTGCTGCCGGGTCAGGTCATCACGCGCGAGGATATCTACAACGCCACCGCCATCACCTATCCGAATGCCTATCGCATGACGATGACCGGTTCGCGTTTGAAGGAAATTCTGGAAGACGTCGCCGACAACCTCTTCCATCCCGATCCCTATTATCAGCAGGGCGGCGACATGGTGCGCGTCGGTGGCCTCTCCTACACCATCGACGTCAGCAAGCCGGGCGGCCAGCGCATTTCCGACATGACGCTCCTGCGCAGCGGAAAGCCGCTCGACCCATCGCGCGATTACACCGTCACCGGTTGGGCCAGCGT
>JAEYVN010000240.1 GCA_023431725.1 Pseudomonadota bacterium | reverse complement strand
GCAGGCGCTGAAGCAGACCAGCAACGGCTCGATCAATTATGTCGCCGACTGGATCATGGATGTGCTCGACGATCTGGTCGGGCGCGTCGAGGACGACATCGTAGTCGAAACCTCGATCGATCCGGCTCTGCAGCTTTTCGCCGAACAGGCGATCACCGAAGAGCTTGCAGCGAAGGGCGCAAAGCTCGGCGTCGAGCAGGGCGCGATGATCGCGATGACGCCGGATGGCGCGGTGCGCGCGCTCATCGGTGGCAAGAGCTATGCGGAGAGCCAGTTCAACCGCGCGGTCGCGGCCAAACGCCAGCCGGGCTCGTCATTCAAACCCTTCGTCTATCTAACGGCGCTCGAGCGCGGCCTGACGCCGGAGACGGTTCGCGAGGACAAGCCGATCTCCGTCAAAGGCTGGCGGCCGGAGAATTACACGCGCGAATATTACGGCCCGGTCACGCTGACACAGGCGCTGGCAATGTCGCTGAATACGGTGGCGGTGCGACTGACACTCGAAGTCGGGCCGACAGCAGTGACCCGCACGGCGCACCGGCTCGGCATCGCCTCGAAGCTCGAACCCAATGCGTCGATCGCGCTCGGCACATCCGAAGCATCGCTGCTGGAAATGGTGTCGGCGTTCGCACCCTTCGCCAATAACGGCATGGCTGTTTCGCCGCATGTGATCGAAAGCATTCGTGGCAAGGACGGCAAGACACGCTACAAGCGCCGGCCGCAGAGCCTCGGCCAGACCATCGAGCCGCGGTACGTCGGCATGATGAACGCGATGATGCAGGAGACGCTGCTGATGGGAACCGGGCGCAAGGCCGATCTCGCCGGCCGTCCCGCCGCCGGCAAGACCGGCACCAGTCAGGATTTCCGTGATGGCTGGTTCATCGGCTACACCGCGCAGCTGGTGACCGGCGTGTGGCTCGGTAATGACGATTCATCGCCGACGAAGAAGATGACCGGCGGCGGATTGCCGGCCGAGATCTGGGCGCGCTTCATGAAGAATGCGCATCGCAATGTCCCGGTCGCGGGTCTGCCGGGCCTGCAAGGCGGCTATTTCACGCCCTATCCGAACCAGCCGCAAAGCGACTCGCCGGGCATGGTGCAGAACGACCGGCCAGTGCCACCGGGATCGATCCCCGGACGCTCGGCTTCGGTTACAACGCCGGCGCGCAGCGACGGCATGGACAGCTGGTTGCTGGATCGCCTGCTCGGACCGCGCCGCTGACGCATTTCGTGTGCAATCAGGCGGATTGTACTGCCTGCGACACCGCGCGCCGCAGCATCAGCCACAGCACCAGCACGATCACCGCCATTCCCAGAAGGGCGGCTCCGGCGACCCACACGGAGTGGCCCATCGCGAAGGCGACACCTGTGCAGACGATGGCCGCCGTGAATTGAGGGCTGAAGCCCAGCAGCGACGACGCCGTGCCGGCCCGATCGGAAAAACATGACAACCCGCCGGCCAGGGCCAATGGAAACACCATGCCGAAGCCAACCAATGTGAAGGCCATCGCTGCCGTCAGTGTCAGCGCGGATGCAAGTTCAAGCGCGATAAAAAGGCAGACAATCGTCCCGCCGGTCACCAGAATCGATGCACCGAACCCGATCATGCGAACGATGCCCGCCCTCAGAACCATGCGGTTCGCAGCGAAATTGCCCGTGAGATAGCCAAAAGCGCAGAGGGTGAAGGCGAGCGCAAACATCATCGGCGTGAGACCGTGCATGTTCTGCAGAATGAAAGGACCGGCAGTCAGCCATACCAGCAGACACGTATAGGACGTCGCGCCAATCAGCAGATACAGCACGAACACGCGATGCCGCAGCATGAACAGATAACCGGACAGCAGCGTGCCGATCGACAACCGCTCGGCAAGCCGCTCGCCCAATGTTTCCGGCAACTTGCGCCAGATCGTCAAAAGCACGGCGGCACCGACGATGACCAGCGCGGCAAAAACCGACCGCCAACCAAAAAAGTAATGCAGAACGGCACCGACCAGTGGCGCGGACACCGGCCCTGCGGCCATGACGAGGCTCATCAGCGACAATTCCTTGCCGGCCCGCGCACCGCTATAGAGATCGCGCACCACGGCGCGCGCCAGCACCGTCGCGCCCGACGCGCCGAAGGCCTGCAGAACCCGCGCGCCGATCAGAATCTCGATCGACTGCGCCAGGAAGCAGATCAAGGCGCCGGCGCAAAAGCAAACCAGCGCGATCAGCAAGCCGGACCTGCGGCCATACCAGTCCGAGATCGGCCCGTAGGCGATCTGGCCGACGGCAAAGCCGATGAGATAGGCCGACAGCGTCAGCTGCACCTGCGCGGGACTCACACCCAGCGCCCGCCCGATCTCCGGCAGCACCGGCAGATAGAGATCGGTCGATAGTGGTCCCAATGCGGTCAGCGCCGCGAGCAGCGCGGTGAACGCAAACGTATTCGGTTTGAACATGAAGATAAGCTGAAGCCGAGAATCTCAGTGCCGGGAACGGAGCTTGCCGTTCACGGGGACGTCCGGCAACGGCCGCGCGCTTGGCAAGCCATAGCGGTGAAGCTCGGTGCCGTGGCTGTCAAGCCAGTTCTTTGCACGGCGGACATTCGGACAGAGCCGGTCGACGAGACGCCAGAACCGCACCGAATGGTTCATCTCGACGAGATGCGCGACCTCGTGCGCCGCGAGATAATCGAGCACATAGGACGGCGCGAGAATGAGCCGCCACGAATAGGACAGCACCCCGGTCGTCGAGCAGGACCCCCAGCGGCTCGACGGATCGCGCACCGACACATGCTTGACGCTAACGCCGAGTTGCGCAGCAAAGGCGCGGCTTGCCTGTTCGAGATCCGCCTTGGCTTCACGGCGCAGGAAATCTCCGACACGGCGATCGACATGGGGCGTGTCACCGGCGACGCAGAGTTTGCGCTCGCCGTCTTCCGCCACTTCGATCCAGACCGTCCCGCGCATGCCCTTGCGATGCACAATGCGATGCGGATGCCCGCGCAGCGGAACGATGGTGCCGTGAGCAAAGGGTTCGGCCTTGGGCAGATGATCAAGGCGTGATGCGATCCAGCCACCGTGCTTCTGCGCGAAGTCCTTGGCTTCCTTCATGCAGCCGCGCGGCGGCATCGTCAGCACCACTTCGCGGGTCGCTGCCTGGATGCGCAATGTATACCGGCGCGCCTGACGGTGCCGCCTCACGCGCACAAGGTAGATGTGCTTGTCGTGAACGACCTGTATGGCCGCCGGTTCGGCCGGGCGGCGGTACAAAAGAGCACGAAGCGACATGGCATCCTCGCTGCCTTGACGCAGATACTGCCATAGCCGCGGCCCACGAAAAGGCAGTCTTGAAAATAAAGTCAAAGCCCATTCCGTTGGGTTAATTCGTAAGGGCGGCTACGACATGTAGCGTTGAAAGAGTGATTTTTGATTCACTATTTGAAGGCGCGGGTCGACCGCAACCATTGCCCAGAATTCCCGAAAAATGTCACGATAACAGAAGGTTAGCTCGCCGCCCCGGCGTCGAGCTCTGATTTTTCCGGCCGAAAACGCCGATCCGCCTGATTCGAAAATCGCCCGTGCGATCAGACGACGGCGCGGACAATACGCGGCTTGCTGACACCGACGGTCTGACTGCTCAGTGCGAAGTCGGCAATACGCGGCGCGATCTCGGCCCGGAAGCGTGAACCGTTGAACACGCCGTAATGACCGACAGCCGGCTGCACGTAATGCGCCTTGCGATCCGGCGGAATGTTCACACACAGCGTATGCGCGGCCTCGGTCTGGCCGAGGCCGGAAATGTCGTCCTTCTCGCCCTCGATCGTCAGCAACGCGGTCTTGCGGATTGCGGCCGGATCAATCCGCACGCCGCGATGCATCATCTCGCCCTTCGGCAATTGATGCTTCACGAACACGGTCTCCACGGTCTGGAGATAGAACTCGGCCGTCAGGTCCATGACCGCCAGATATTCATCGTAGAATTCGCGGTGCTTCTGGGCGGAATCGCCGTCGCCCTTCACGAGATTGAAGAACAGCTGCTTGTGAGCATCGAGATGCCGGTCGAGATTCATGCTGACGAAGCCGTTGAGCTGCAAGAAGCCCGGATAGACATCGCGCATGACGCCCGGATGCGGAAACGGCACCTTGGTGATGACATTGCGACGGAACCAATCGGTGCCGCGATCCTCGGCCAGTTTATTGACCGCCGTCGGATTGATGCGGGTATCGATCGGACCACCCATCAATGTCATGGAATGCGGAACGTAAGGGTCGCCCTCGGCTTCCATGCGCGCGACCGCGGCCAGCACCGGCACAGCGGGTTGGCACACCGCGATCAGATGACAGTCTCCGCCGAGCGAATGCAGAATTGAAATGACGTAATCGATGTAATCGTCGAGATCGAAGCGGCCTTCGCTCAGCGGCACCAGACGCGCATCGACCCATTCGGTGATGTAGACGTCATGGTTCGGCAGAAACGCTTCGACCGTGCCGCGCAACAGCGTTGCGTAATGGCCCGACATCGGCGCGACAATCACCAGTTTGGGCTGCGGACGGCGCGGCGGGCTACGAAACACGCGCTCGAAATGCAGGAGACGGCAGAACGGACGCTCCCATACCGGCGTGATGTGCACGGGCACGCGTTCGCCACCCACCATCGTGTTGTCGA
>JAEYVN010000233.1 GCA_023431725.1 Pseudomonadota bacterium | reverse complement strand
CATCCTGAGGAGCGCTCCAAAGGAGCGCGTCTCGAAGGACGAGGGCGGCCCCATGGTTCGAGACGCACCCTACGGGTGCTCCTCACCATGAGGCCGATAGAGGCCAGCGCTCCAGACAGAAAGAGATAGCGATCTAACGCTTCAACTATTTCTGGATCTTCGCGTCCTTGATCACCTTGGCCCACATGTCGAGCTCGCTCTTGATGCGCGCGGCGGTCTGTTCGGGCGTCGTTCCCATTGGCGAGAAACCGAGAGAATCCAGCTTTTGCACGACATCGGGCTGCTTAACGGCCTTGGCGATCTCGCGCGACAGCTTGTCGACGATGTCCTTCGGCGTACCGGCCGGCGCCAGCGCCAGAAGGATGGTCTCGGCTTCCTGACCCGGCAATCCCGCCTCGGTCATGGTCGGCACATCCGGCAAGGCCGACACGCGCTTTGGTCCAATGATCGCCAGCGCACGCAACTCACCGCCCTTCACCAGCGGAATGGCAGGGGCGAGCGCGGCAATCACGATCGGCGTGTGTCCGCCGACGGCGGATTGCAGCGCCGGTGCGCCCCCGGCGAATGGCACATGCACCATATCGAGACCATAAGCCTGCTTGAGCATCTCGCCCTGCAGATGCGGCGTCGAGCCCAAACCGGCTGATGCGTAGCTGTGCTTGCCCGGCTCTTTCTTCACCCAGTCGATCATCTCTTTCATGCTCTTGGACGACTGACCAGGATGAATGGCAAGGATGCTCGGCGAGGAGCTGAGAACGCTTATCGGCGCAAAGCCTTCGATCGGCTTGTAAGGCACCTTCTGCAGTCCGGGATTGATCAGGAAGCTCGAGCTGGTGATCATCACCGTATAACCGTCCGGCGCGGAATCCTGCACGAGCGAGGCACCGATATTGCCGGCTGCACCACCGCGATTTTCAATAACAAAGCTCTGGCCAAGATTCTCCGACAACTTCTGCGCGATCAGACGTCCGGCCACATCCGCAACACCACCGGGCGGGAATGGCAACACAACTTTGACAGGCCGGTTCGGATAATTCGCTGCGCCCGTTTGAGCTTGAGCGTGACTGGCACTTGCTGCCAGCACCACTGACATCACAACCGCTGCGCGTAAGATCATTTTCATTATAGATCCTTCTACCTCCCTGCATCGAACACGATGCGGGAACAATGCAAACACGACAGCCGCTCGGATGCAAATCCGAGACCGGACATGTTCAGAAGGATCTTCGAAGGGAGCGCAGTCGCTGTATTATTGCTGCGTGCCGCGGATTGGCGTCTGCGATGACTTTTTTGTCTTGGTCGCTTTCGCCGGTCTTGCCGGCGCCGGCACATCGACACCCTCGATCGAAACCAGGCGACCGCCACGAAAACGATAAAGTCCCGGCGACGCACCTTGCATCACCGTCACGGTCGCAACGCGAGTCGTTCCTTCCGCGCTGATGTCGACGCGATCGGGGAAACCTGTGCGCTGCACGACCTGGCATTCCGTCATGGCCAGAGCGATTCCGCCCTGCACCTGAGGCAAGGTCCCCTGTCCTGCCAGCGCATCGCTTGCGGATGCCCCGTCTGGAGATACTTGTGCCGTAACGACATCCGGTGCAGCCGCACAACGGCCGTCCGCGCTGACCAGATCGTCCGGCGTGATCGCGCGCAATTGAGCGGTCGGCTTGGAGTTGGCAAACTTCGCCCATTCAGGCGTCGCGAAGACGTCGGAGAGTTTACCGGTGCCCTGCGTCGTATCAGGCGCCGCGCAATTCGCGAGCAAGGTCAGCGCAACCATCATTGTGGCCGCACACGCCGTGGTTCTCGTGAAAACGCAATTCCGCACGCAAACTACCCTATTTTTGACAATTGTCGCCGAGCGACCAGACAGCCGAATTCTTAGTCAGCAACATGGCAGCGATCAACGAACCAGCGCATGAATTGCAACGGCTCGTTAACGGTCGTTGTTAACAGCCGCACGCCCCGACCTTCGAACGCCACCCCCATGCCTCAAGTCCGCCGGCCACACTTATAAGTCAAAACGCCGCACAGCGGCAGTCCGGCCCAACAAATCTGCTAAACCCATGAAAACAAACGCTTTTCGCGGGCGAGACCGGCGACCTATTCACGCCTTCTGGACCCAGCGGCCGTTTTCGTCCGGCTGCCAATAGCTGGCCTCGTGCCCAAGCGCCTTGGCCTGCGTCCAGTGTTCGCGCGCAAGCTGCACCGCATCATCGTCATTGCCGTCAAAGATCAGCACCAGCCGGTCGTAGCTCCCCGCATCGTCCGGAAGTGGTGCGCCGTCGATCAGGAAGCGAACATTGGCGTTGTTCGGATTGGCATCGTTGCTGGTGAGAAGAACCGGCTGATCGACGGCATCCGGACCGCCTGCCGTTCCGTGCGGCAAGAAGCTGTCATCGCGATACGTCCAGAGTTGCGCGTCGAGCGCCTCGACCCGCTCGTCGGTCGACGCCTGCACGACCACGCGCCATCCGCGCTGCAGAGACACTTCAAGCAGTTGCGGCAACACACGATCGAGCTTCTGTTCGATCAGGTGATAGAAGCGAATTTCCGTCACGGCTGCCCCATGATCGAGGCCATGAACGCCTCGGCATCCTTGCGGAAGGCAACACGCGATTCATCGCGGCTGTAGAACATGTGCCCGCCCCTGTAATTGTGCTGCGCGATCCTGCCGCCGAATTCGGGCAATTGGTTGAGGATCAGCGTCGTCTCGAAATACGGCGTCTGGAGATCGGAAAGGCCATGCACGACCAGAACGCGCAACGCCGGATCGAGCGCCATCATCTTGCGCAAGGCCGTGATGGATTCCGGCAGACCGTGATCGTCACTCCATTGCCATTCATCGAAGACGGCTTCGTTGGAAACGACATAGGCGTGTTGCGGTCGGGCGCGTTGCGGACGCTGTGCCTGCGCTCTCAGCATTTCGGACATTGCGATCGTCAGCGGCGCCTTCAATGCAGCGAGAAACGGATCTGCATAATCCGGTCGCGGTGTCGTCGGGTCCGGGTCCTCGCTGCTCTTCGCCGGATCGTAGGATGACGTCACCTTGCCGCTGCGTCTTGCGATTTCGCGGCTGAACAGTTTTTCGTCGACGCGGCCGCGTGCCGCCGACACCACATCCTTCGGCAGACCGGTGATCGCCGTCACGCGGTCGATCAGCTGTGACAACGCGTCCTTGTCCTTCAGGCCGCGCAAATAGTCTTTGACGAACGCGCCGCTCGCATAGTCCTCGCTTGCGGCGAGGGCTTGCGGATCGAACGTCCCCTTGCCCTCCATGCGCGCTGCGGCAAAGGACGGCAGCAAGGTGGCAAACGATAGCGGCGACGTGCGGGCGTGATAGCGCCAGCCATAATCGAGTGCGGGCGATACCAGGATCAGCCCCTTGAGGGCGATGCCGTGACGGGTTTGCAGGCTTTCCGCAATCCGCGGCG
>JAEYVN010000223.1 GCA_023431725.1 Pseudomonadota bacterium | reverse complement strand
TCGCGGCAGCCCAGCGATTCCAGTTCGGCGACAGTCGCCAGAACATATTCCGGATTGGGGCCGGAGCGGCCGTGCCCATGCCGGATCAGTTTCAGCCGCTCGTCGATGTTGAGCTTGCCGGCATATTGCGCGTGGCCGCGGTCGACCACATAGGTCAGGGCCTGCACGCGGCGTTCCTGCTGACCAAGCAATGTCACACCGCGCAGCACTTCCAGATAGACCGAGGTCGCCTGTTCGCGCTCGCGCAGATAGTGGATCGTTTTCTCACGGTCCGCGTGGGCGACCCGGAACGCGATGCCGCGACAGGCGCCGCCACGGTCGAGGCCGAGGACGAGGCCGGGCTGTTCGGGGGTTCCGCGATGGACGAACGAATAGACGCACAGCGACCGGTGCAGCCCGGTTATGCGGGCCGGGACCTTCTCGACAAAGGAAAAGCCGGGCCGCCACAGCAGCGAGCCGTAGCCGAAAACCCATAAATCGTCGGGAATCTGGTCGGGGGCGAGTTTCATTGCGTGACTGGCGGGCAGATGGGTATAGCGTGCCGCCAGCGAAAGGGTTACCGGTTTTGCGTGGGCGGCTCCGCTAAAGTATTGGACTGCCAGATAATCCCGCGGCTGCAGATGAAGGTGTACCAGGCGCTGAGTGTCCTGGCCGGCCGAAACATCGAAACGCCGTATTCTCCCATCCTCTGTGATGGCCCAATTGGTTATGAGCCCGTCCATGGATCAATATCGTCCAGCGCCACCCCATGGCCTCGACGCTCCCCGCCGCCGTTCGATCGGCTGGCTTGTCCCCGTGCTGATCCTCGTCATTCTCGCGGCGGGCTGGTGCGCGTTCTGGTTCTATGCGGCAGAGCAGGCCAAGGGCATGATCGCCGGCTGGATCGAGCGCGAGCAGCGCTCCGGCCGTATTTACACATGCGGTGACCAGAGCCTCGGTGGCTTCCCGTTCAGGATCGAGTTCCGCTGCACCAAGGCCGGCGCGGAAATGCCGAAAGTGATTCCGCCGGTGGCGCTGACGGCCTCAAGCATTCTGGCCGCCGTGCAGATCTATCAACCGACCTTGCTGCTGGCGGAAGTCGACGGGCCGTTGACGATCGCCGATATCGGGCAGGCACCCAAGATGACCGCGAACTGGTCGCTGTCGCAGATCAGTCTGCGTGGCACGCCACGGGCGCCGCAGCGCATGTCATTTGTGGTCGATCAGATGACGCTCGATCGCAATGAGAGTGGCCAGGCGGACCGCATCTTCACGGCCCAGCACGCCGAACTTCACGGCCGTTTGGCGTCGGGTTCGGTGACCGAAAATCCGGTGATCGATGTGGCGACGTCGTTGACCGGCGCGACAGCACCGATCATGCATCCGCTCACGCGACAGGCTCTGGATTTCGCGGCCGATACGCAGCTTGTCGGTCTGCGGAATTTCGCGCCGAAGACCTGGACCGAGCGGTTTCGTGAAATCCAGCAGGCCGACGGACGCATCGATATTCGCCGCGCGCGGCTGAAGCAGGGCGAGCTGCTCGCCGTTGCCAGTGGCATCCTGAAGCTGACGCCGTCAGGTTATCTCGATGGTGAACTGCAGGTGATAGCAACCGGCGTCGAAAAAATCCTGCCGGCGCTGGGTGTCGAAGCCTTGGCGCGACAGGGCGGCAGCCGCAGCGAGCGGCTGGGAGCCGCGCTGAATTTCCTCGACAAGATGGCGCCCGGCGCCATTTCCAGCGCGGTATCGCTGCTCGGCGAGCCAGTGGAGCTGGAGGGCCGCAAGGCGACGAAGATGCCGCTGCGCTTCAAGGATGGTGTCGCCACGCTTGGACCGGTGAAGCTCGGACAGACGCCGCCGCTGTTCTGAAACGCGTAAGGAAAACGCGGCGAGCTTTCAGTCGTCGTCCGACGCATAGGGCCGGGCGATCGGTGCCATCGGCAACGGCGCATGGGTCCGGCCGAAATCGGCGATGGCTGAGTCCTGACCGATATTGACGATGCCGCGCCGGATCGCGCGCGTGCGTGCGAAGTGCTCGAACAGCGCCTCGCCATCACCACGCCGGATGGCGCGCGTGAGCTTCGACAGATCTTCATTGAAGGTGCCGAGCATTTCCAGCACAGCGTCCTTGTTGTGCAGGAACACGTCGCGCCACATGGTCGGATCGGAAGCCGCGATGCGTGTGAAATCGCGGAAGCCACCGGCCGAGAATTTCAGCACTTCGGATTCCGTCACTTCACCGAGCTCGTTGGCCGTGCCGACGATGGTGTAGGCAATCAGGTGCGGCAGATGGCTTGTGATGGCGAGGACGAGATCGTGATGCTCCGGCGTCATCACCTGGACATTGGCGCCGAGCTTTTCCCAGAACGCGCGCAGCGTTTCGACGGCTGGTGTTTCCCGGCCTTCCACGGGTGTGAGAATGCACCAGCGGTTGACGAACAATTCGGCGAAGCCGGCGTCAGGGCCGGAGTTCTCCGTGCCGGCCACCGGATGCGCGGGAATGAAATGCACGCCGTCCGGCACGAATGGCGACATGTCGCGGACGACCGAGGCTTTCACGGAGCCAACGTCGGAGAGGATCGCGCCCGGCTTCAGGCTCGAGGCGATGTCCTTGGCGACCGGGCCGCTGGCGCCGACCGGGATCGACACGATGACCAGATCGGCATCACGCACCGCTTCGGCATTGGTCTCGGTCACCTCATCGGCAAATCCAAGCTCACGAATCCGCTGGCGCGTTTCCGGCGAGCGCGCAGTGGCGACGATCGTCTTGGCCGCACCGGATACGCGAGCGGCGCGCGCAATCGATCCGCCGATCAAACCGGAGCCGATCAGTGCGAGGCGATTGATGATGGGCGATGAGTCCATGAGCGTGCCGCGAACTCAGTCTGCTCCCTCCCCCCTTGCGGGGGAGGGTCGGGGAGGGGGGACGTCTCTATTATTCGGGCA
>JAEYVN010000222.1 GCA_023431725.1 Pseudomonadota bacterium | reverse complement strand
CGGCGCTTTTCGTTGCGCGATCCAGAATCTTCTGCAGACCATTTGTCATCTCGACCACCTGATCCGGCCGCAGATTACGATAGTTCTTCTGCTGAGCGAGAAGCAGAGCGTCGATGTGACATGCGAGCACGTCGGCATCGTAAGGCGCACCGTCCTTGACGGCGTCAAGGATCTTGCAAAGGTTATCGGCAACGAAGGTGATCAGCTCGAGTCCCATGGTCGTGCCGGTGTCGCGCAACTGGCGGCAGCGAAGATTGATGTTATCAAGCTGCGGGACGGCATCGCCGTTGTGGTCCATCGCCTTGAAGGCTGCGGACAGATCCTGCACCTCCTTCTCGACCCAATCGACAAATTCTTCCCGGAACGTATCGATCTGCGAATCGGCTTGCTGGATGGCGACTTCCTTCGGGACGCCACCCGGCCTGCGCGCCATCTGCTGAAAGCGCGTGTCGACATCAAAAATGCGAACGTTCGGATCGGGATTGATAGCGGGCTTGTCAGTCATTCGGATTGTCCCGCCCGTGCGGCCATGAACAGGCTGTCGATGTCATCCTGATCAAGATTGGGCTCAGTCATCTCGCTGATCTCGATCGTCTTGTCGCTGGCTCTGCGGCCGATACCGGTCGGATAGCCTTCGATCTTGAAGCGGCGGTCCGGCCCGAAATAGGTCGGGCAGTCGATGAACTGACGGCGGTCGTAGGCGACCCAGGCGAGGCGGTCATAGAGCGTGGTGGGCGACATTGGTTTGGTGACCACCATGCTGACGCCGACGTCGCGCGCCTTCTTGACGGTTCCCTGCTGCGCATCGCTCGTCATCAGCAGGATCGGCAGCGTTCGATTTTCGTTATCCGAATTGCGCCGGATCGCGTAGGTCACGGCGAGCCCGTCGTGCGGCGGCAGCTTGGCATCGCAAATCAGAATGTCGATTTTCTGATGCGTCAACGCGGCAAGGACACCGCCGGCATCGCCGACTTCCAGAATTCTGTTGGCACCGAAGCCACGCAACATGCCGTACACGATACGTCGCGAATACGAGCCCGCATCGGCGATGAGGATGGTCAAATCGCGAAGATTGACGGTGGCGTTTTTCATGGCTCGTCGCGCCGGGGAGTCGCGCCGGAAGCGGCGCGCGGGGAGGTCAATAACAGCGTCATTAATCGGCGATTAAGGATAACGCTTCGTTAACGGCGTCGCATCGCCGGAGACGAAAACCCGCCTGCGCTGAGCCCGCGTGCCACTCCGCCATCGGTAAGCAAATATTAGCGCGCCTGTGCGTACTTTAATCCATTGCGCTGAGAGCCTTTAAGCTTTCCGCAACCAGTATGAAAAATGTTTTAACGCGGACTGACACACGGTGAAGCGTCCCTGGACCGTTCTGTTGAAGGACTTCCCCTCGGACCTGTCAGCTGCCAACCAGCACAACTACAGATTGAAAAACGAACTCCTTCTTGCATTCGCGCAAGACCGTCATCGCTTCGGCCGATGGTCGGCAACGGACAGGGGGCCATTGTGCGAGATATGGCGATGACTGCACCTGCTGTCGCGATGAAGTCGGAGGGCAGGCCGCATTGGCGCGCGATCGTGGCCGCTTCGATCGGCAATGCGCTCGAGTGGTTTGACTTCGTCATCTACGGCTTCTTTGCTGCGACGATCGCCAAGCTGTTCTTCCCGGTCGGCAATGAAACCGTCTCGTTGCTTCTCGCGCTGGCGACATTCGGCGTCACATTCTTCATGCGCCCGCTCGGCGCCATTGTGCTTGGCAGCTTCGCCGATCGCTATGGTCGCAAGGCCGCGCTGGTACTCACTATGCTGGCCATGATGCTGGGCACGGCGATCATCGCCTTTGCGCCGACCTATGCGTCGATCGGCATTTTCGCGACCTTCCTGGTGGTTCTGGGTCGGCTCATCCAGGGCTTCTCGGCCGGCGGCGAGTTCGGCAGCGCAACGGCTTTCCTCGCCGAACAGAATCCGGCGCGTCGCGGATTTTATTCGAGCTGGCAGTTTGCCAGCCAGGCCGTCACCACCATTCTGGCAACCGGATTTGGCGCCGCCATCACCGCCTGGCTGACTCAGGAGCAACTCCAGGATTGGGGCTGGCGCATTCCCTTCATTGCCGGTCTGCTTATCGGACCCGTCGGCTTTTATATCCGGCGCCATCTCGACGAGACCAAAGAATTCAAAACGACCAAGATCAGCCAGTCGCCGCTGCGCGAAATGATGATTGACCGGAAGACGATGCTCGCGATTGCGCTCGGTGCGGTCATCCTGTGCACCGTCGCCATGTACACGATCCTGTTCATGCCGATCTATGCGACGCGGCAACTCGGTCTGCCGGCTTCGGGCAGCTTTCTGGCCACGCTGATTACCGGCGCCATCCAGCTCGTGCTGCTTCCGATCTTTGGGGCGTGGTCGGACCGGATTGGCCGGACACCGGTTGCGACCGTCTGCGCAATCCTGCTGACCATCGGTGCCTATCCGCTCTTTCTCTGGCTGGCCTCGGTGCCGACGCTGCAGACGTTGATCATTGTTCAGGGGCTGATGGGCATACTGATGGCTGGCTATATGGGCTCCTTGCCGGCCTTCATGTCGGATCTCTTCCCGACGCGGCTGCGAACAACCGGCCTGTCGATCAGCTACGCGTTTGGTGTTGCGTTGTTTGGCGGCTTTGCCCCATTCATTAACACCTGGTTAATCCAACTCACCGGCAGCAATGTCGCGCCGAGCTTTTACCTGACATTTGCAGGCATCGTCAGTCTTGGGGCGATGCTGGCGGCCCGCAGGGCTGGTTTCCGTTAAATAGTGATTCACTTGCCTGAAGCTGAAGTAACTACTTTTGAGCGCGAGTATCGGACCGTTCTTTAAGAAATACTGACTATCGTCTCGCACTAGGAGTGAATAATCACGTACCGGCGTTGATGACCAGGCTCAGATCGGCCGAAATGGAAGCAAGCAATCGCCTCCAGGCCCAACTACTCGATCAAACGATTTATTCTGAACTGGTCGGTGCGCTCTACAGCACGCCGAAGTCGATCCTTGCTGCAACTCTGGCCGCCATCGGCGTCACCATCATCGCTCAATCTCTCAGCGGCGACGCCTTTTACACTTTCTTCGTGATTGCCTTCGCGTTGATCGGCGTCTGGCGCAGCGGGGCCAGTTATCTTTATGCCCTGCAGGGCGAAAAGGTTAAGACAAGGGTTGCCGCCCGGCGCTGGGAGTTCGTGGCGCTGATCGGCGCCTGGTCCTTTTCGGCGCTCGTGGGCGCAATCGGCGCCTATACCACGATCATGCATCCGGCGCAGGACGTCGAGAATCTGATCAATTGCTGTGTGATGGGCTATATCGCCGGCATCTCGTCACGCAATGCGAGCCGGCCCATTATCACGATCGGCCAGATCAGCCTGACATGCGTGCCGTTCTGTATTGCGCTGCTGCTGCATCTGGATGTCGTCCACACCACTTTGGCGATCTTCATCGCCACGCTCTACATGAGTACCATTCTGATCAGCCGGACGGTGTTCGAGAACATCGTTGCGCGTCACTATGCCTACAAGCAGGTGGAGCGCGTTGCCCAGCAGGATGCGCTGACCGGCATGTGGAGTCGCGACTACTTCCTGAAGATCCTGAGCGACAAGATTTCCAGCGCGCTGCAGCGGCGCGACAATATTGTCCTGATTACCATCGACCTCGATCGCTTCAAGGACATCAATGACACCCTCGGCCATCCCGCCGGCGATGCCATTCTGTTCGATGCCGCCCATCGCATCAAGGCGGCGATTTCGGTGCCGAGTGAAGTGTCGCGCATCGGCGGCGACGAATTTCTCGTGATGCTGACCAATGTGGATATCGATCAGGCAGAGCGCATTGCCGGCGACGTGCTGAAAAGCCTCAATCGTCCGTTCAAGATCAACATGTCGAATATCCTGTGCGGGGCCAGCATCGGCTATGCAATCGCGCCGCGCGATGGCCATTCGGTCGACCTGCTGCTGCGCCATGCCGATCTGGCGCTCTATGAGGCGAAGCGGCTCGGGCGCGGTCAGGTCGTCGCCTATAGCCCGCTCCTGTCTCAGGAATACGAAAAGCGCGTCCTGCTGGAGAAGGATCTGCAGACGGCGCTGAGCAACAACGAACTCGAGCTCCGCTATCAGCCGATTGTGGATCCGCGCTCGGGGCGGACCATCTGCTGCGAAGCGCTGTTGCGCTGGCAGCATCCAACGCTCGGCGAGATTCCGCCCTCGGTCTTCATTCCGATCGCCGAGGGCACCGGTCTGATTTCCCGCATCGGCAGCTGGGTGCTGTACAATGCCTGCCTCGAGGCGACCCAATGGTCGCCGGAGATCAATGTCGCGGTCAACCTGTCGCCCCTGCAATTCAAGCAGGGACGCGACATCGTCGAGATCGTCATGGATACGTTGCGGCGGAGCGGGCTTGCGCCACGACGGCTGGAACTGGAAATCACCGAAACCGTGCTGATCGAGGATACCGAGCAGACCCTGGCGGTCCTCGAAGAGCTTCGCGAGGCTGGGATCGGCATCTCGCTGGATGACTTCGGAACCGGCTTTGCGTCGCTGGCCTATCTGAACGATTTCCCGTTCTCAAAGGTCAAGATCGACCGGAAGTTCACGCAGAATGTCGAGCTGTCCGCGCGCACGGCCGCAATCCTCAAAGGCATTGCGCAGACGGCGCGCGATCTGCAGATCGAACTGGTGGCCGAAGGCGTCGAAAAGTCGGTTCAGCTCGAACACATGCGCAGTCTCGGCATCAACGCGATCCAGGGCTATCTTTTCAGCCGGCCGTTGCGCGTTGCGCGGTTGCGGCGCGTGATCAGCAAGCCGATCATTCCGAGCTGGTCGCTGGAACGATCGGGCCGCGTTGTGACGATCGACACGGACGCCTTGCGAGCGGCCATCGGCGGGCGCTGACGCCGCTCTCAGGTGTAATTGCCGATCGAGAGCAATTCGCCGAGCACCGCCATGCGCATGAACTTCGAGAGACGCACCTGCTCGAAATACATGGCGTTCGGCAAATCATCGCATGACGGGTCGATTTCATCGAGCCGCGGCATCGGGTGATAGATCAGCGCCTTCGAGTTGGCCGCTTCGATGCGCTCCGCCGTCAGCCG
>JAEYVN010000054.1 GCA_023431725.1 Pseudomonadota bacterium | reverse complement strand
ACTGCGCCGCCCACATCTGATGCTGACCGACCTCGGTCGTGATGTAGGTGTCGCGGTCCTTGGTCAGTTCGAACAACCGCTCGATCGCATATTGCGGCTTGATGATGTCGTTCGACGGCCGATAGCTGAGCGACTTGCGGGCACGCCACTTGTCGATCTGCTTCCACCACTCGCCCATCGCCTTCTTGTCGGCCTGCAGCGAGGACGAGCGCCACAGCCGGATCATGTCTTCCAGCACATGCGCGCAATCGCCGATGATCGGGATATCGACCTTCACCGTCTTGTTGATCGACGACGGATCGATATCGATGTGGATCTTGCGCGAATTCGGCGCGAACGCGTCCAGCCGGCCGGTGATGCGGTCGTCGAAGCGCGCGCCGACGCAGATCATCACGTCGCAGTCGTGCATCGCCCAGTTGGCTTCGTAGGTGCCGTGCATGCCGAGCATGCCGAGCCATTGCGGATCGGCCGCCGGATAGGCGCCGAGGCCCATCAGCGTCGAGGTGATCGGGAAGCCGGTCAGCTTGACGAATTCGCGCAGCAGGTGGCTCGCCTCCTTGCCGGAATTGATGACACCGCCGCCGGTGTAGAAGAGCGGCTTCTTCGCAGAGGCGATCAATTCGACCGCCGCCTTGATCTTGTCGAGGTCGCCCTTGACCTTCGGCGTATAGGTCTTGTGCTTGATGTTCTGCGGGCCGCTGTAGGTACCCTTGGCGAACTGGATGTCCTTCGGGATATCGATGACGACCGGGCCCGGCCGGCCGCTCGAGGCGACATAGAACGCCTCATGCAGCACGCGCGGCAGATCCTCGATCCGCTTCACGAGATAGTTATGCTTGGTGCAGGGACGCGTGATGCCGACCGTATCGCATTCCTGGAACGCGTCATTGCCGATCAGGTGGGTCGGCACCTGGCCGGTGATGCAGACGATCGGGATCGAATCCATCAGCGCGTCAGTCAGGCCGGTCACCGCATTGGTCGCGCCAGGGCCCGAGGTCACCAGCACGCAGCCGACCTTGCCAGTCGAGCGCGCATAGCCTTCTGCCATGTGAACCGCGCCCTGCTCATGGCGCACCAGCACATGTTTGACCCGCTCCTGCTGGAAGATCGCGTCATAGATCGGCAGCACCGCTCCACCCGGATAGCCGAAGATATGCGTGATGCCCTGATCGGCGAGCGCCTCGATCACCATTTCGGCGCCGGTCATTTCCTTGGTCATCTCTCAACTCCACTGATCTTCGAATTTCGTGGTCATCCGGAATGAAAAAAGGGCCGTTAGGCCCCCGAAACAGCGCATCGTCCGGCGCAGGTGGCTTTATCCACCCCCGGCGATGCGCCTTCCTACGATTACGAGCTTCCACGAAATAAAATTGCGCGACATAGCCAAGTCCAGTACGAACGTTGCGTGGTTCTATAGTGTCATCGACCAAATCGGTCAAGCGGCCTTCACGCTGATGGCTCCGGTTCCGCCTATGGTAAGTCTTGGCCATAGTGTGGGAGACACCAATGACCAATTCAAGAATTCGGGCGATTTTCGTGATCGCGGCGCTTGCGATCGGTCTGGCGGCAAGCCCCGTCGCGGCGCAAAGTCCGGCGGCCCCGGCCAAGCCGGCCCCCGCCCAAAAAGCCCCTGCAAAGGAAAGCCTCCGCACGTGGACCTGGAACAAGGTTTCCGGCAACTGGAAGCGGATGACCGGCTCGGTGAAGCAGCGCTGGGGCAAGCTCACGCACAATGAAATTCGTGAGTCCCAGGGTCGCCGTGAAACCCTGAATGGTTATATCCAGAGCCGGTACGGCATTGACCGCGACGCCGCCGACAAACAGATCGACGACTGGCTCAAAACACTGAAGTAGAGCATGAGTTCGGTTGAGACCAACAGGCAGCCTGTCGCGAATGCGACGCCGCGAACCCGGTTCACGGCGCATGCGCTTATGCTCGGTGAACGCATCGATACGCTCGGGCTGGAACGCAGCGATGTCATCAGCACCGCGCCACTCGCGTTCCGCGTCGGCGATGGCTACGCGGTCCTTTTCCGTTACGGCGTTGCCGTTCTCATCGGGCTCTCACCGATCGAGGAAGACGAAACTTTGCGCGGACTGGGTCCGCGCATCATCGGCCCCTTCAAGCGCTCCGACGATGAAGCCGCGATCATCGAAATCGCGCCCGACCAGGATGACCTGATCGAGCCAAGCGGCCTCATCAAGGTCAAGGATCTGTCGCCCTCGCGCCTTGTGGTGATCGCCGACGCGCTCGCCAAGAACGTCGTCCTGGCCCATCAGGAGCGCGAAGTCACACGCGTGTTCGACGTGATCGAACCGTTCGCGGCAAAGCTCGCCGCGGAAGGTCGCACGCCAGCGGGACGCAGCAATCTCCTGAAGGTGATCGGCCAGGCGCTGCTGGTGCGTCAGCGCATGACCGGCCGCGTCGAGATCGACGAAAAGCCCGACGTGTTGTGGGACCGATGGGATCTCGAACGCCTGCACGCTCGTCTTGCCGACGAATACGAACTGAAGGAACGCTCGGCCATGCTGGCGCGCAAGATCGACGTGGTGGGCGAAGCCGCGCGCGCCTTCACCGATCTGATCGATGCGGCACGCGCCACGCGGCTCGAAGTGATGATCGTGCTTTTGATCGTGATCGAGGTGCTGTTCACCTTCTACGAATTCTTCTTCAAGGCCATAGGCGGCTGAGCCGCGGCTGAACCTGCGCCGGGCGCCGTCGCAAGCCTCACTCCGTCCCCGATGTGCCGGCTTCCAGGATCGAGACGATCGAGAACAGCGTGAAGCACACCGCCCCCAGCCCGACCATCACACGCGACGGCACGAAGAAGCCGGAATTGGTCTCCGCCGCCTCAAACAGGAAGGCGGCGAAGAACAGACAGGTCAGCGCCGTGAAGATCGGCAGCAGCGGAATGCGGTTGGCCAGCGGAAACTTCTGCCGCCAGACGAGCGCCAGCAGCAGCACCTTTGACAGGATGCTGTAGCAGACCAGCCCGAGACCGATCAGCACGATGCCCGGTGCGAGGCGATAGGCCTGATCGTTGCTGATCAGCACAAAGATGCCGAGCAGGATGTTGATCGCACCCATGATGATGACCACCCAGGCCCAGGTGTAGCGCTCCCCCTCGCTGAACTCATTGCGGACCTGACGCACGATGGTCGCGACCAGCGCGATCAGGCAGACGCAGATCACAGACAGCCCGAACAGCACATGACCGGCCACATATCCGGTTGCATCGCCCCGCACCAGAAGGCGATAGGTCAACACGAATCCAATGATCGCGCAGATCACGGGAATGGCTATCAGTTGCCAGCCCACGCCACTCGAATATGCGCCTTCCGGTGGCCCGTCTTCCGGTTTTCGCGCCGCGCTGACGTTAATGAGGGTAAAGACAGTGGACGCTGTCGCCACCGTGCTGACGCAGATCGCAATCAGGCCAACCCCGAAAACGACGTGGCCGGCAACGATATGCTCCGCCTGATCGCCCCGGTTGAACAGTACGATGCCCCAGCAGACCGTAACGATCGCAACGATGTAACCCAAGGTCGGCAGGATCACGCGCCAGAATGCATTGTAGCGGTGAATGAGCTGCCGGATGATCGTCGCCGCCGTCGTGAACAGCGCAAAGCAGATCGCTGTCAGCCCGATATTCACGTGACCGGCAACATAATGATTGGCGTCTGTTGCGCCGTACAAAATGTAAAGGCCGAAGGCCAGACAAACCGCACCCATCATCAGCGGGATGGCACGGAACAGCACACTGATCTCGAGGTTCATGACGACCTCCGGAATGCCCCGGTCGAGGCACCGGATCCGGGGCGGCGTCAGGTGTTGGGAACGTGCGCAGCAACCATCGCAACTTAACGTCACCCGCGTGCCGCAGTTCCTCAGCCGCATAGCCTGCGGCTAACGTGATCGGCCATAAATAAGCGATGCAGCGCTAGCGTGCGTAAGCCGACAGAGCCGCGTCGACGGCTGCAAGTCCTTCGGCCGGCGTAACCCACGTCCAGCCCGGCATCTGATTGCGGAACCACGTCACCTGCCGTTTGGCGTAACGCCGCGTATCCATGATCGAACCATCGACCGCTTCCTCGCGCGAGATCTCGCCGCGCAGAAACCGCCGCAGCCACGGCACGCCATGCGCCTTCATCGACGGCAATGTCTCGGGCAGATGCCGTGCATCGAGTGCGCGCACTTCCTCGAGTGCACCTTGCTCAAACATTCCGGCAAACCGCGTCGCGATCCGCTGTTTCAGATCGGCGCGATCGGGATGCAGAAAGATTTTGATGGCGCGATCGGGATCGATCACCGGCGGCATGCCCTCGCGGTGCCAGTCCGCCATCGTGCGCCCGGTCGCCTGCATCACCTCCAGCGCCCGCAGGATGCGCGATTGGTCGCGCACCATGATGCGGCCCGCCGCCTCGGGATCGCGACGCGCAAGGTCTGCATGCAGCGCCTCGACGCCCTCGGCTTGGAGCCGCGCGCGCAAGCTGTCGCGGATCGCCGGATCGATCGGCGGGATGGCGGCAAGGCCCGTCATCAGCGCCTTGAAATAGAGCCCCGTGCCGCCGGCAAAGATCGGCAGGCTGCCGGGCGGCAGTTCGGCAAGCGCGCGCGCGACGTCGCCAACATAGCGGCCGGCTGAATAGTTCTCCGCCGCGTCCACATGCCCGAACAGGACATGCGGCACGCGCTGTTCCTCCTCGACCGTTGGCCGCGCGGTGATCACACGCAGATCGCGATAGACCTGCATGGAATCGGCATTGATGACGGTGCCACCCAACCGCTCGGCCAATGCCATGGCAAGCGCCGACTTGCCGCTGGCGGTCGGCCCTGCAATAAGCACCGCACTTTTCACCGGTCGACCCTCACATGACCCACGTCGCCACCCTGATTGCCTATCCCCACGGCCTTGGCGAGGATGCATTGATCCGCGCCCGCGCGGCATTGCCGCTAGCCGACGAGCCGCAATGGCTCGATCCCGGCATCGCCGCGGACATTGCCTTTACCCCGGATGCGGGGGCGGACCATAGGGCCATCGCCGACGCATTGCGCGAAATCCTGTCCGGCCTGAATGCTGATGTCGTGGTGCAGCCGGTGGCCAACCGCCGCAAGAGGCTGCTTGTCGCCGACATGGATTCCACCATGATCGGCCAGGAATGCATCGACGAACTGGCCGATCTCGTCGGACTGAAAGCGCTGGTCTCGGGCATCACCGAGCGGGCGATGCGGGGCGAGATCGCCTTCGAACCGGCCCTGCGCGAGCGCGTCGCCTTGCTGAAGGGCTTGCCGGTCACCGTTGTTGACGACGTGATCGCCGAGCGCATCACGCTGATGCCGGGCGCAAAATTTCTGGTCAACACCATGCGCAAGCATGGCGCACATGCGTGCCTGGTCTCCGGCGGCTTTTCGCTGTTCACGCAGGTGGTCGGCGACATGATCGGCTTCGACGAAAACCATGCCAACACATTGCTGGTCGAGCACGGCAAGCTGACCGGCTTTGTCGAGGAACCGATCCTCGGTCGCGAGGCGAAGCTCGACACGCTGCTTGAGCTGTCGCGCTATCTGCAATTGCCGCTGGAGCAGACTTTGGCCGTCGGCGATGGCGCCAACGATCTGGCGATGATCGAGCGAGCCGGGCTGGGCGTCGCCTATCACGCCAAGCCTGCCGTGGCGGCGGCTGCGGATGCGCGCATCGATCACGGCGATCTCACCGCGCTGCTCTATCTGCAGGGCTATAAGCGGGAAGAGTTTGTCGACGAGTATTTGGCCGAAGAGAAAAATTAGACGAGGACGGATAAACCATTCGTCCCCGCGGAAGCGGGGACGAACGGTTTTAGCAGAATCTACTGCAGACCCAGCGTCACGAACCGCACTTCGCCTTCGGGATTGGCCACCAGCAACAGCGCCAGCTTGCGGCCATCCTTCTTCAGCTTGTCGATCCGCTTCTGGAAGTCGTCGGTGTTGCCGATAGCTTCCTGCGCCACTTCGACGATCACGTCGCCGGCGTTGAGCCGCTTGTCGGCGGCAGCCGAGTTCTGATCGATCGCAGTGATCACCACGCCCTTGACCGTATCCTTGATCTTGTAGCGGGTGCGCAGGTCCGGCGAGAGATTGGCGAGGTCGAGGCCCAGCGCCTTCTTCACCACCGACTTGTTGTCGGCCGGCGCATCGCGCTCGATCGAGGCAGGCTTGGCCTTCTCCGCATCCTCAAGACGGCCGAGCCGCACCGTCTTGGTTTCTTCCTTACCCTTGCGGACGATGATGACCTCGACGTCCTTGCCGACGGCCGTGTCGGCAACGATCCGCGGCAAATCGCGCATTTCCTTGATGTCGCGACCGTCGAACTTGACGATGATATCGCCGGCTTCGATGCCGGCTGGCTTGGCCGGGCCCTTGTCGTCAACGCCGGCGATCAGCGCGCCACGCGCGTTTTTCAGGCCGAGGCTTTCGGCGATGTCATCGGTCACCTGCTGAATGCGCACGCCGAGCCAACCGCGACGGACCTCTTTGAACTCGCGCAGCTGGTCGATGACGCTGGTCACGACCTTCGACGGCACGGCAAAGCCGATACCGATCGAGCCGCCTGATGGCGAAATGATTGCCGTGTTCACGCCGATCACATCGCCATTGAGGTTGAACAGCGGGCCACCGGAATTGCCACGGTTAATGGCGGCATCCGTCTGGATGTAGTTGTCGTAGGGACCGGAATTGATGTCGCGATTGCGCGCCGATACGATGCCGGCGCTGACCGAACCACCGAGGCTGAACGGATTGCCGATCGCGATCACCCATTCGCCGATCCGCAGCTTGTCGGAATCGCCGAACTTCACAAACTTCAGCGGCTTGTCCGGCTTGATCTGCAGCAGCGCAATGTCGCTCTTCTGGTCGCGGCCGATCAGTTCAGCCTTCAGGCGCGAACCGTCGTTGAAGACGACGTTGATCTCTTCGGCGTCAGCGATGACGTGATTGTTGGTGACAACGAGGCCCGAAGCATCGATCACGAAACCGGAGCCGAGTGAGGACGTGCGGCGCGGTGCCCGCTCGCGATTCTGGTTTTCGCCCTGCTGCCCCTGGCGACCGCCGGGAGCATTTTGACCACCACGCCTGTTCTCAAAGAAATCCTTGAAAAAATCCTCGAATGGCGAACCGGGCGGGACTTGCGGCCCCTGGCCGGGCGACGAGCCCGGACCTGTCCGGCTGCCGCCTTCAACCCGTTGCGAGGTGGAGATGTTCACCACCGCATCAATCACTTGCTCGGCCACGTCGGCGATGTTTTCCGGGCCCCGCGCCTGCGCGGGTGTGGCGAGCGCGACCATTGCCATGGCTGCCAAACCGGCCAGCATGGGCCGGTGGGCGCTGAAAGGCATCGCGAAGAAGGCCGTCATGACTGCGACATCTCCTGAAAAGGCTATCCTGGAACGCTTTGGCAAGACACTGCCCGTGTCCGATGACCGAGGCAAGGGCCCTGCCGCGTCGCGAACAGGGGGACTGAATGGGGCGGAATAACGGCCTTTCGGCCGTCAGCCGCGCACGAACCAGATCACCAAAATCCCAAAGACGGCGCAAACGATGCCGACGATCCGCAGCATATGGTCCGGCGTTTCCAGCACATTCGCCATGGCCTGTTTTGCGGCGTGTGGAAACGCCGCAAACATAAGCCCCTCAAGCGCGAGCACCAGTCCGATCGCGACAATAAAGTCCCACATCAATTTGTCGCGCCCGGTTCGTTTCAATTACCTGACGGCGATGGCGCAGGTGCCGCCGGCTTCGCGCTACCCGGCATGCGGCCGGACGGATCGACGAAGAAGCGGAAGAATTCCGAATCCGGCTTCAACACCATACGGGTGTCGTTGTGACCGAGGCCATGCTCATAGGCCTGCAGCGAACGATAGAAGTTGAAGAATTCGGGATCCTTGCTGAAGGCCTCGGCGAAAATGCGGTTTCGCGTGGCATCGCCCTCACCGCGGATCTGCTCGCCCTTGGCATTGGCTTCTGCAAGCAGAACGGTGACATCACGATCCGCACGCGAGCGGATTTCCTGGGCCCGCTGCGAACCCTGCGCACGGAATTCAGCAGCTTCCCGCTGACGCTCCGTCTGCATTCGCTGGTAGACGGCCTGACTGTTCTGCTCCGGCAGATCGGCGCGGCGAATGCGGACATCGACCACGTTGATGCCGAAACGCTCTGCCTCACGGTCGAGCTGTTCGCGGATCCGCCCCATCAACGCCGACCGCTCGTCGCGGACGACGTTCTGGAACGAAGTCTCGCCCAGGACACGACGCAGGGCCGAGTTCAGCAGCGTCGACAACTGCGAATTCGCCGCCGGCACCGTCTGGATCGCCTGATAGAAACGGAGCGGATCGACGATCCGATAACGCGCGAAGGCATCCACCACCAGACGCTTCTGGTCTGCGGCGATGATTTCCTGCGTCGGGTTTTCGAGATCGAGAATCCGCTTGTCGAGATAGATGACGTTGTCGATGAACGGCACCTTGAAGTGCAGTCCCGCCTGCGTCACCACGTAGCGCGGATCACCCAACCGAACGACGAGCGCCTGTCTGGTTTCCGGCACTGTGAAGATCGCCGCATATCCGACGACGGCCGCAATCACGGCCAGAACCGCCAGAACGCCACCTGCTATTCCAAGTTTCATGGCTGTCCCCTTTAGCGGCGCGGCTGTTGTTGTTGCGCTTGCGGCTGCGGAGTCGTCTGCTGTGCCCGCGGCCGCGATATTTCACCAAGCGGCAGGAACGGCACGACGCCACTACCATTAGCACCGACACCCGGATCAAGAATGATCTTGTCGGTACCCGCGAGCAGACGTTCCATGGTTTCGAGATACATGCGTTGGCGCGTCACCTGCGGCGCCTTGGCATATTCCTCGAACACCTGCTTGAAGCGTGCGGTCTGACCGGTCGCCTCGGCAACCGTCTGCTCGCGATAGGCTTCTGCATTCTGGTTGATCTGCGCAGCCCGGCCGCGTGCTTCCGGCACGACGCGATTGGCGTAGGTCTGTGCTTCGTTCTGTGCACGTTCCAGGTCGGCGCGCGCCGCCTGCACATCACGGAACGAATCGATCACCTGGGCCGGCGGATCGACCTTCTGCATCTGCACCTGCGCAACCAGGATACCGGATTTGTATTCATCCAGCGTCTTCTGCATCAGGTCATGCACGGCGGCTTCGATGTTCTGCCGCGCACCGGTCAGCACCGGCTGGATGTTGGAGCGGCCGATGACTTCGCGCATTGCGCTTTCGGCCACCGCCTTCACCGTACCTTCCGGATTCTGGATATTGAACAGGTAATTGGCCGCGCCATCCGGCTTGATCTTCCAGAGAACGGCGAAATCCACGTCGACGATATTCTCGTCGCCGGTCAGCATCAGGCTTTCTTCCGGCACGTCACGCATCGTGGTGCCGCGGCGGATATCCTCGACCTGCCGCATGCCAACATCGATGCGATTGATGCGCTCGACGTTGGGCGTGACCACGGTCTCGATCGGGTACGGGAGATGGTAGTTCAGGCCGGGTGGCGTATCGCGCACATATTTGCCGAACCGCATCACCACGCCGAGTTCGCCGGGCTGCACCCGGTAGAATCCGGAAAGCCCCCAGATGACCAGCGCGGCCAGCAGCAGCAGCGCAATTCCGCGGCCGCCGAAATTGCCTCCCGGCAGCACGGTCTTCAGCTTGTCCTGGCTTCGGCGCAAAAGGTCTTCGAGATCAGGCGGTGTCGACCCGCCGGGCGATTGCGGCCCCGATCCCCATGGTCCCTTCGGACCCGAACCCCAAGGGCCACCACCGCCCTGATTGCTCCACGGCATATAAATCTCCGTTAGATCACGATAATTTTGGATCGAGACGATCCGAAATCACGAAACGTGATCAATTCTAATACTTTAGCGCATGATGTCGTCCGAAAACCGCTTCGCACTTTTCGGCATCAAGCTCCGGGCACCCACGGGATGCCCATTGTTCCGGCGGGTTATAGGGGAGGCTAAAGTCCCTTACAACGCGCGTTCATGACGCGCCCGATCCTGCAGCGTTCCGTCGTTCATAATTAACAATCGTAAAGCCGAATTCGTCGTCCGGCCCTTGCGGCTGCGGGGTGCGATCCGTTTCGCGCCACATGACCGGGTCGATGGCGGGGAAATAAGTATCCCCGTCCGGATTTGCATGGACCTGCGTCAATGCCAACCGGTCGGCCAGCGGCAGGGTCTGGTTGAAGATCTCGGTCCCGCCTATCACGGCAATCTCGTTTGTTCCCCGCCGCAGCGCATCCCCGCGCGCGGCCGCCAGCGCCTCGGCGATTCCGGGCGTAACGAGAACACCAGCCGCCGTGAAATCGTCCTGGCGGGTCACGACGATATTCGTCCGGCCCGGCAGCGGCTTGCCGATCGAGACATAGGTCTTGCGCCCCATCACCACCGGCTTGTTCATGGTGACAGAACGAAAATACTTCAGGTCGGACTTGATCCGCCACGGCAGCTGGTTGTTGCGGCCGATCACGCCATTCTCGGCGACCGCGACCACCAGCACGATCACAACATGACCCGGCATGCCGGCTACGCTCTGACTGCCCGTCACACCGCAACCTGCGCCTTGATATGCGGATGCGCTTCATAGCCCTGAAGCGTGAAGTCCTCGTAGCGGAATGCAAACAGGTCTTTTACATCCGGATTGATCACCATTGTCGGCAACGCATGCGGAGCGCGTGACAATTGCAGATGCGCCTGCTCGACGTGGTTGAGATAGAGATGCGCATCACCGAAGGTATGGATGAATTCGCCTGGCTTCAGCCCGGTCACCTGCGCCACCATCATCGTCAGCAGCGCATAGGACGCGATGTTGAACGGCACGCCGAGAAAGATATCGGCCGACCGCTGATAGAGCTGGCACGAAAGCCGGCCCTCCGCGACATAGAACTGGAACAGGCAATGGCATGGCGGCAGCGCCATTTTGTCGATGTCGGCCGGATTCCAGGCCGTCACAATCAGCCGCCGCGAATCCGGATTGCGCGCGATGTCGCGCAGCAGATTTGTGATCTGATCGATGGTGCCGCCGTCGCGCGCGGGCCATGAGCGCCATTGCCGACCATAGACGGGACCGAGATCGCCATTCTCGTCGGCCCATTCATCCCAGATCCTGACGCCGTGATCCTTGAGATATTTGATGTTGGTGTCGCCCTGAAGGAACCACAGCAGTTCGTGGATGATGGACTTCAGATGCAGCTTCTTGGTGGTGACCAGCGGAAATCCGTCGCGCAGATCGAACCGCAACTGATGGCCGAACACCGACAGCGTGCCGGTCCCGGTGCGATCGTGCTTCTCCGCGCCATGCGCGAGCACGTGTTCCATCAGGTCGAGATATTGCCGCATCTGGCCCTTTCCGCGTGAAGGCTGGGTCCTGAGCTTATCAAAGCATTCCCCCCAGTGCGGGCAAGGTTATGCGATTCCCCACATGAAAAAGGGGCAGCCTTTGCAGGCTGCCCCTCCGCCACCGGTATCCGGTGACGATTACTGCGTAATGCCGGAGGCCTGAATGACCGGCGTCCAGCGATTAATTTCGCTTTCGACCAGCTTGTTCAGCGCGGCCTGACCGCGACGATCCGGGCCCGGAATGTCGCTGCCGAGATCGAGCAGACGCTTGCGCACGCCCTCGTCATCCAACGCCTTGCTGAGCGCATCGGTCAGCTTGTCGAGCGCTTCCTTCGGCGTGCCCGTGGGCGAGAACAGCGCGTTCCAGGCCGACACGTCGAACTGCGGCAGCCCCGCCTCCTTGGTGGTCGGAAGGTCCGGCAGGGCCGGGCTCCGCTCGGGCGTGCCGATCGCAAAGGCCTTGACGTTACCGGCCTGGATCTGAGGAACCAGGTTGACGATCTGGTCGCACATGTAATCGACCTGACCGCCGATCAACGCATTCAGCGCCGGGCCGGTGCCCTGGAACGGGATCATCGTCGGCTTGACCCCCAGCAGCGAATTGAGCAGCAGGCAGCTGGTGAACGACACCGAACCAACGCCGGCATGCGCCATGTTCATCTTGTCGGTGTTGGCTTTCACGTAGGCGATGAATTCCTTCAGATCCTTCGCCGGGAAATCCTTCCTGGCGACGATCAGGACCGGCGTACCGGCGGCGAGGCCGATCGGTTCGAAATTCTTGGTCGGGTGATAGGCGAGCTTGGGATACAGCGGCACCGCGGCGGCATGGGTGCCCATGTGGCCCATGATGATGTTGTAGCCGTCGGCCGGCGCGCGCATGGCGCGGGTCGAGGCGGTGGTGCCGCCGGCGCCGACCACGTTTTCGACCACGATCTGCTGGCCGAGCGTCTTCGACATGTGGTCGGAGACAATGCGGGCGATGATGTCGGTCGGTCCGCCAGCCGCGAATGGCACGATGAGGGTGATCGGGCGTGCCGGGAAATTCTGGGCCAGCGAGGGCGCCGTCAGGGCACCGAGGGCGACCAGACCGGCGGCAGCGCCGGCGAGACGGGTTAACAATCTCATTCCAACTTCCTCCCTATGAGCATTCTTATCGAGTTCTGCCAGGCAGAACTTTTGGCTAGATCAAGCAGTCACAATAAACATTCGGGCGGCGTTTCAAAAGGAAACGCCGCCCGAAATCAAGTTCGCAATTGGTCCTAGAGGACCAGACTCAGCCCTCTTCGACGAACACCTCGTCGCGCTTTTTCCTGATCATCGGCAGCACGGCGATGATCAGCAGGATCAACGACAGCACCAGCAGGGCGCCGGAGATCGGCCGCGTCAGGAAGACGCTCCAGTCACCGCGCGCGATCAGCATCGCACGACGCAGATTCTCTTCCATCAGCGGGCCCAGCACGAAGCCGAGCAGCATCGGTGCCGGCTCGAAATCATGCTTCACCAGCCAATAGCCGACCAAGGCGAAGGCGGCGGTCAGGTACACGTCCGTCGGCGAATTGTTCACCGAGTAGACGCCGATGCAGCAGACGATCAGGATCGTCGGATACAGCAGGCGGTACGGGACGCGCAGCAGGCGGACCCACAGACCGACCAGCGGCAGGTTGATGATCAGCAGCATCAGGTTGCCGAACCACATCGAAGCGATCATGCCCCAGAACAGGTCGGGCTGCTTCGTCATCACCTGCGGACCGGGCACGATACCGTGAATCGTCATCGCGCCGACCATCAGCGCCATCACCGGATTCGGCGGAATGCCGAGGGTGAGCAGCGGGATGAACGAGGTCTGCGAAGCCGCGTTGTTGGCGGTTTCAGGACCGGCGACGCCTTCGATGGCGCCACGACCGAAACGCTGCGGATATTTCGACAGCTTCTTTTCGAGCGTGTAGGCCGCGAACGCCGCGATGACCGAACCACCGCCCGGCAGAATGCCGAGGACCGAGCCAAGCGCGGTGCCACGACCAATGGCCGGCGCAGCTGCCTTCAGGTCTTCCCGGGTCGGCATCAGACCGGTGATCTTGGTCTGAACGACGTCGCGGCTGTGTTCGACTTCGAGATTGCGGAGCACTTCGGCGAAACCGAACACGCCCATCGCGATGACCACGAAGCCGATGCCGTCGGCGAGTTCCGGAATGTTGAAGTTCAACCGGCCTGCGCCCGTTTCAAGATCGGAGCCGACCATCGACAGCACCAGGCCGACGAGAATCATCGCAACCGCTTTGACCACCGAACCCTTCGCCAGAACCACGGCCAGGATCAGACCGAGCACCATCAGCGAGAAGTATTCAGCGGGGCCGAAGAGCAACGCCACACTGGTCAGGGGAGCAGCAGCCGCTGCGATCACGACGGTCGCAACGCAGCCGGCAAAGAACGAACCGATGGCAGCGATCGCCAGCGCAGGACCCGCACGGCCCTGAAGGGCCATCTGGTGACCGTCGAGAGTCGTGACGACACTCGCGGACTCGCCCGGAATGTTCACCAGAATGGCGGTCGTCGAACCACCATACATGGCGCCGTAATAAATGCCGGCGAGCATGATCAGCGCGCCGACCGGCGGCAGGCCATAGGTGATCGGCAGCAGCATCGCGATCGTCGCGACCGGTCCGAGGCCCGGGAGAACGCCAATCAACGTGCCGACGAGCGCGCCGATGAGACACAACAAGATATTCTGGAATGTCGCAGCGACGCTGATGCCGAATGCGAGATTGTTAATGAGATCCATCATGACGGGGTCACCGCGGCCAGAGCTGAAGCGGAAGGTTAAGCCCGTAGATGAACAGCGCCACGGCGGCGACAGTCAAAATCGCGGACCAGATTAAGCTCTCGCCCCACCGCACTTCCTTGTTGGCGGCAGAAGCAATCATCAGCGTCACAAACGCCGATATGACGAGGCCAAACGGACGAACCGTCGCACCGAAAAACACCACAGAGGCAAGGAACAGGAGCGGCGCACGAATGCCCCATCGTTCGAGCGGCGGTCCGTTCGAGATCAATCCGTTGATGGCGATGACGATCGACACAAAAGCAAGCAGGCCTCCGAACAGACGCGGTGCCGTTCCCGGGCCAAACGCAAAGCCCTTCGTGCCGGGAAGATCGCTCCCTGCCCATATCGAAAACAAGGCAAGCACCAATAGTGCGATGCCACCCCAGAAGTCCTGCGGATTCCGGATCAACCCGCTGGACTGCGGCTGAGCAGGTTGTCCTACGCCTTCGGCCATACGCCCTCCCCCAACTCGTAGTAATACAGTGCCCCTCGCTCGGGTCTTCGCCCAAGACGTTGCTCTTGTCTAGCAGTTCAATGACTGGAACCGGAAGATTCAATTACGGGCGTCGACCTGCACGATGCAGATACCCCCAAAATTGCAGCGACCGCGCAAATCTGGAACGGCCTCACCGTGAAAATTCGACAAAGGTCACCGTGAGTCACCCACATGGCTTTGTCAGCAGGGATCACTGACCCACGCAGAACAGGGGGTTGTGCGTCGCAATATGATGTTGATGCCGGTGATGAAGAATGCGGCAATGCGTATGGGCGCACCGCAACCATCGCGACAGCCATCGAATATTTCGCGCGTTGAGCATCGGACAGTGCCGTGCGCCTTTGCACAACTGCTCATCGCCGCAACTGCAGCGGGGACCTGCTAACGAGGCGCGAGACGTGGCAAGTGGCCTCGCCATTGACGTGGCGAGTGCCTCGCCGTTCATGACAACAGCGACGCTCTGAGTGCCGACTTACTCTTCGCGACTTAATCGATTGCACGCACCAGCTGCGCTGCCGTTGATCGCTCAGACAGTTGGACTCAAGGTCCGCCCCGGAGGCCCCGCGGACCTTCCACGCTGTCCAGACAGCCATCGCCGGTTTCAGACTTGAGGACCAGCTTCTCATGTGGCGTCTTCGCCCTTCCCTCTCTGGCCCCGCATGCATATATTCCGGCTGCCGGCGTAAGCCGGCTATGGCGATAAACGGGCCTCGCAATAAACCTTTCGGACCCGGGGGCAGTACCCGGCGCCTCCACCAAAGCCCGCCTTTCAGGACATGTTCGTCTTGGCGGGTTTTGGCGGGGGCGAACTAGGATCGACGAGGGCGTAAAGGTTGTTCTTTCGCTCGGCATGGTACCGCCGATATCGGGCCAATCGTATAGTTGCCAATGACAACTATGCTCCGGTTGCTCAGGCTGCGTAACGCAGTCTGTAATACCGAATTAAAGTCCTAACGGGATAAGCTCCGTTAGGCGGGGTTCGGAGGCACCTGGCAACAGAAGCCTCCACTTCTCCACTTGTCCCCCGCTTCCTTGGCGCTGATTGCTGGCGCTGGATGGCGGGCGGGGTAGCATCAAGCAACGAATCTGACGACGATATCCGATGGCCATTGACCACATCCGCTACGATCTCCTGGCGCAGGACGCGCTCCGCGGCCTCGTTCGCCGCGTATTGACGGACGCTGCCAAGAGCGGCTTGCCGGGTGACCATCATTTCTCGATCACCTTCCGCACCGGCGATGAGGGGGTGCGGATGTCTCAGCGGCTGCGCGAGCAATTCCCGCAGGAGATGACCATCATCCTGCAATACCAGTTCTGGGATCTGAAGGTGAACGACACCAGCTTCGAAGTCGGCCTGTCGTTCAGCGGCATTCCCGAAAAGCTGACCATTCCCTTCACCGCGATCAAAAGCTTCTTTGACCCGGCGGTGCAATTCGGACTGCAATTCGAGACCATCGAGGTCGAGCAGGACAACGCCGATGAGGCGGTGCAGACTGCTGACAACACCGACAGCAAGTCGGCCGTCGTGACAACAATCCCGGCCGCCTCCGAGGCTGAAAAGGACGAGCCGGACGGCGATGAACCGAATGGCGACAAGCCGTCGGGCGAAGTCGTGCGTCTCGATCGCTTCCGGAAGAAGTGAGCACGATCCGGCAAGCCGGCTCCCGGTTTTCCGGCTCCTGTTAGCGACCTCAGCTCGTTCTTCCATCAATTCCAAATCTGGCCGCTTCCGTGCGACGCTTGCCGCGCTACAATCGCGCATGAGCAAAACACGCACAGAGACTGACAGCTTCGGCCCGATCGCGGTCGCCGAGGATCGCTATTGGGGCGCCCAGACCCAACGATCACTTGAGAATTTCCGCATCGGCGGAGATCGCATGCCAGCGGCACTGATCCGCGCCTTCGGCATCGTCAAACGGGCCGCCGCGCAGACCAACATGGAACTGGAGTCGCTCGATGCGAAGCGCGGAAAGGCGATCGTCGCCGCCGCGCAGGAGGTCATCGACGGCAAGCTCGCCAATCACTTCCCGCTGGTCGTCTGGCAGACCGGATCGGGCACCCAGACCAACATGAATCTCAACGAGGTCATCGCCAACCGCGCCAACGAAATGCTCGGCGCGCCGCGCGGCAGCAAGACGCCAGTTCATCCGAACGACCAGGTCAACATGAGCCAGTCGTCGAATGACAGCTTTCCGACCGCCATGCATATCGCCGCGGTTCTGGAAGTCACCAACGTCCTGATCCCCTCGCTCGAGCATCTGCACGTCGCGCTGCAGGAAAAGGAAAAGGCCTTCGCCAGGATCGTCAAGATCGGCCGCACCCACACGCAGGATGCCACGCCGCTGACGCTGGGCCAGGAATTCTCCGGCTACGCGGCCCAGCTCAAGCTCGGCATCAGCCGCATCAAGGCGGCCACGAAGGACCTCTATCCGCTCGCCCAGGGCGGCACGGCGGTCGGAACCGGCCTCAACTCAAAGCCGCAGTTTGCCAAGCTGTTCGCACAGCATGTCGCGGAGATTACCAAGCTGCCGTTCGTCAGTGCGCAGAACAAATTCGAGGCCCTGGCAACCCATGACGCGTATGTTTTCGTACATGGCGCGCTGAATGCGATGGCCACCGGCCTGTTCAAGATCGCCAATGACATCCGTCTGCTGGGTTCCGGCCCCCGCTCGGGCCTGGGGGAACTTATCCTGCCGGAGAACGAGCCCGGCTCCTCGATCATGCCCGGCAAGGTCAATCCCACCCAGGCCGAGGCGCTGACGATGGTTTGCTGTCAGGTGTTCGGCAACCACACCACGATCACTGTCGCGGCCAGCCAGGGGCACTTCGAACTCAACGTCTACAAGCCCGTCATCGCGCTCGCGATGATGCAGTCGATTCGCCTTCTGGCCGACGCAGCACGCTCCTTTACCGACAATTGCGTGGTCGGCATCCGTGCCGATGAAAAGCGCATCCAGGAGCTGATGGAGCGTTCGCTGATGCTGGTGACGGCGCTGGCACCAACCATCGGATATGACAATGCCGCCAAGGTCGCCAAGCTGGCGCATCAGAATGGGACAACGCTGAAGGAGGAGGCGATCAAGGGCGGTTACGTTACCGCGGACCAATTTGACAAACTGGTTCAGCCGGAAAAAATGACCCGCCCGCATTGATTGTAAATAACTTTTATTCGACCGAAGCGGGTTCTATAGTTCCCGTTAAGGGCCTGAGAACTGCATTTTTTAACTGAGACCAATTCCGCCTTGGCCCCGCCACGCTAATGGCACAATCAACGGTCGGTATGCGTCAATTAATCGTGGTGCCCGTTGGGGGTTCTATTGACGGGCACTTCCGAGTTCTAGATGGGCGACGTCTTTAATCTTCGGTTGGAGAGAAAGAAACGCGAGCGGCAGCGCGAAGCGGACAGTGCTGCAGCACGTCGACTTTTCCACGGTCGATCAAAGGCGGAGCGCAAAATGGAAGGGGCGCAACGTGACAAGTCTTCAAACATTCTCGACGGGCACCGGCTTGGAATCGGAGAGGCCAATGAAGTCGCCAGTCGTGAAACGGTCGATCGTGATCGCGGGGCACAAGACGAGTGTTAGTCTTGAAGATGCCTTCTGGAAGGGTCTGAAGGAAATCGCCGATGAGCGAAATCTGACCCTCTCAGACATGGTGGCCAATATCGATTCACAACGGCGGCACGGCAACTTGTCCTCTGCGATTCGGTTGTTCGTCCTCGATCACTACCGTTCGCTGTCGGAAGACAGGACCAGTAACGGGCATACCGAGGTTGGAATGCGAAGCATTCCCTAGCCAAAACAATGATCCTGGGCCGACTGCGGTCCAGGATCATGATGCGGTTGTTCCAATTGAGCTGATCAGCCGCCTGAATTCGCAACACCTGTTTGCGTAAACCCTCCTGACAAAGCCTCCCTGCAAACTGCGGGTATCGTTTCGGCCTAAGCGGCATCAAGCCGGTTCGGCGTCAACGCCTGTCGTGGCGTCCGTGTCAGCGAAAGAATGACGGTGAACTTGCAGCCGGTGGTGTCCCCAGCGGCTGAGGAAACGGATTGCCCATCGGCTGCGGGAACGGATTGGCGCGCGGCGCACCTTCGACGCGGCGAGGAGGCTCGACCCGCTGCGGCTGCTGACGCCGTTCTCCGGCCGCCGGCTTGATCTCGACCGGGGCCGGCAACGGCTCGATGCCTTGCGGCTGAGCAGGCGCCGTGGATGTGCTCGGCTGTGGCAAAGCCGGCTTTGGGCGCGGAATCACAGGGGCGGTGCCCGAAAGCGTGTCGACCGGTGACTTATTGTCGTGCGACTCCAGCGCTGCTTCTGCCGGCCGACCCTGCTCGAGTGCCTCGATCCGTTTCGTCTGCCGATCCACGGACCGCAAGGCGAGCCATCCCGTCAGCATCGACACATCGACGGTTCGTTCGGGCGCCGAAGCCGGTCCACGCATTTGCACGACAAGTTCAGGACGCAGCGGCGCGCCGGCGACAGGGGCACCCGTCAGCGCCCAGCGCGTATCGATTCGCGCATCCATCAGATTGTAGGAACCGCTCACGGCAAGTTCGGTGGGATCGGCACTCGCGGCAAAGCTCTCGATCCGTACGATGCCGCCCGCAATGGCAAGCGACGCATCAGCGCTGGCCACAGCCAGCGACCCGGCATCGAGCGAGCGCGACACCACTTCACGGACGCGCTGGGTATCCAGCGGCAATCCCTGATCGACGCTGCGCGTGACAATCGAGAAGGCAATCGGATCCAGCGACGCGATCCGCGCCTTTTCCAGCGTCAGCACGCCGGAGCCGTTCAGCGAGCCGATGAGGGCGCGCGGCGACAGACCCCCGCCTTCGAATTGCACGTTCAGATTCGCGCGACCGTTGAGCGGCGGATTTGGCGACTCGGCGAACAGCAACTGCGCGGCATCGGCCCCCTTGATGGCGAAACGGCCCTGCATGCCGATGCCCTCGGCATTGCGCCGGAAGGCCAATTCGGCATTGGCGCGACCACCGAACACATCGC
>JAEYVN010000580.1 GCA_023431725.1 Pseudomonadota bacterium | reverse complement strand
AAGGGCGCGCCGCGATGACGGCACGCCCTTATTTTTTCGCTCAGGAAAATCGTCTTAGTCGAAACGGCCGGCCGCGTGCGCAAGCATCGTGTAGACCTTGCCCGTCTCCGAGGTGAGATAGGTCCGCACCATGGCCTGACCGCCGCGTTCATCGCGCGACACGTCCTCAAGAAGACGTTCGAACTCGGCGATATAGCGATCCACCGTCTGACGGAAGTTGCGGTCGCCGCGATAGCGGTTGCGCATGTCGTCGAACGCGCGCTGGCCATGCATCGTGTAGAGCTGGCGCGTGAAGGCGTTGCGCTCGCCACGATTGTAGCGGTCCCACATGTCGACCGCGATGTCATGTTCGACCATGCGCGCGATATCGACCGACAGAGCATCAAGCGAGTCGATAGCCTGCCGCGGCGGTGGGGCCTGACGGCCACGCTGAGGCTGCTGCGGCGCCTCGTTCGCTTCCTCGCCGGCGCGGTGCAGAAGGTCAGTCAACCAGCCCTGATTGCCGGCCGGATTTCCGCCACGCGGGGCGGGACCCTGTGGTGCCGGACCCTGCATGTCGGGGCGGCGAGGGCCGGGCGCCGTCGGCGGCGCCATGGGCGCCTGCATGACCGGACCCTGAATTGGGGCCTGAGGCGCTGGAGGCGTTGCGGGCTCGGCCTGACGGGCCTGCGGACGGGCGGGCTCGTTACGGCCACCGACCACAGCCAGCACCGGTTCGCGGCGCTGCTCTGCGACGTCGAGATTGCGGCCATGCCGGCTGACGATGCGGTTCAACTCCGCAAGGGCCTCGATCTGGTCGACGATCACGCGGCGCATCTGAGCCGCATTCTCTGCGGTCTCCTGCGGCAATTCCATGATGCCGCGCTTCAATTCGGCGCGGGTCATCTCAAGCTGCGACTTCATTTCCGCAGCCATCTTCTTCACGCCGGCAAGAGTTTCGGCAAAGCGGCTCGACGACTGCTGGAGCATCGTGTCCGACTCGCTGATCGATTGCTCGAAGATCGTGCGCATGGCCTCGCTGGTGCGCTTGCGCTCTTCCTCCGAAGTCTCGCGAACGATGTCGAATTGTTCGGCAATGGTGCGGGCGCCGCTCGTTGCCGATTCCGCAATCACGCGACCGATTTCACGGGCGCGTGCTTCTGCCCCGTTGAGCGACTGATCGAGCAGGGTGGAGAAGCGCTCAAGACGCTGTTCAAGGTCTTCAGACCGCAGGTCGAGGGTCGCGATGAGGCTTTCGAGCGTCTGCCGACGGTCGGCGACCACTTCCTCCGTGCGCACATTGCTCTTCTCGACCGCTTCGACGGCCAGCGCCAGCGTGCGGCCGTGCTGATCGAACTGCGACACGAGACCGGACAGATTCTCCACGACGTTGGCCGTGTCGGAGCGGAACGAGGCGATATGCGAGCTCATGCGTTCGCCGGCGACGCCGCTGCGTTCGGTCACATCGTTGATGACGTTGGCGAATTCGCTCAGACGGCTGTTGAGCGTGCTTTCGATCGACGCCATGTTGTCGTGCGCACCGGTCAGCACCTCGTGCAGGAGCACGTTGGCTTCGCGCATGCGCTCGAACAGGGTCGTGGATTCGTTGCGCAGCCTGGCCTGATTTTCCAGGATCTGTGACAGCGACTCGGTCGTGACCCGCTGCGACTGCTCGATCGCCTCGCGCGTATTGTCCTGCAGGTGACGCAACGTGTCGTTGACTTTCGTGGTCGCGGATTCGCCGGCGTCATTGATCAGCCGCGCGAGCTCGTTCGAATTGTCGAGCATCGAGCGTGTGAAGTCGAAGCCCTTGGCCTCGATGGCGCTGACGGCCGACTGCGTCGCCTTCTGTACCTCGCTGGTGAATTCCTGGCTCTTCGCCGATAGCGCAGCGAGGAGTGTGCTGGAATTGGTGTCGAGAATGCGGGTCATCTCGGCGGCGCGGCTTGAAACGGACGTCGCGATCTCGTTGGCCTTGCCGGTGAAGCCACGCGTCACCTCGGCGCTGACGCCAAGCAGCGTACGTTCGACTTCCGTTGCGCTCTGCTTGAGCGATCCGCCGATGCTGGACGATACCACTGACAACACGCGTTCGACTTCGCCGGTCGCCGTGCGCAGGGCTTCGGTCGATGTGGCGGTCAAAGCGGTGAGGGACTTTTCCGCATCGGTGGAATTCGTGCGGACAGCTTCAGCCAGTTCCGCGATGCGCGCATTCAGGGAGTCGGCCGCCGATTTGGTGCGGCTTTCAACCTGTGTGGTGACGGCATCGGACCGCGAGGTCAGTAGATCCACGGAGGCATAGGTCCGTGCTTCCAATTGCTGGGCGAGCTTCTCGCTGCGTTCGGCGAGGGCTTCGGAGGCCGTGCGCGTGCGGGTTTCCACTTGCGAAGCGGCGTTCTCGGCCCATTCGAGCAGAAGTTCGCCGGCCGCCTTGGCGCGGGCCTCGACCTGATGCGAGAGATTATGCGTGCGCTCAGCCAGAACGTCCGCCGCGGTTTTGGTACGGGTCTCGACCTCTGCGGCAATCGAATGTGTACGCTCGGCAAGGATATCGGCCGCAGACTTGGTGCGGGTTTCGACCTGCTCGGCGATCGCATGGGTGCGATCGGCGATGAGATCGGTGGTTACCTTGGCACGGCTTTCGATGTGCAGCGCCGCAGCCTCGGCGCGCTCGCTGAGGAATTCGCCGGCTGTGCGGGCACGGCCCTCGACCTGTTCGGCGAGACCATGTGTGCGCTCGACCAGGATATCGCTCGCGGTGCGTACGCGTGCTTCGACATTGAGGGCCGCGGTATCGGTCCGCTCGGTCAGGAATTCGCCAGCCTTTCTGGCGCGTCCTTCCACCTGATCGGCAAGGCTCTGCGCGCGCTCGATCAGGAGGTCGGTTGCACTGCGGGTGCGTCCTTCGAATTGCAGGACGGCGGCTTCTGTCCGCTCGGACAGGATTTCGCCGGCCGTCTTGGTGCGATTTTCCACCTGTTCGGCAAGCCCGGCCGTGTGCTCGTGTAGCGCCTCTGCAGCAGCCCTGGTCCGGTCTTCCAGCTGGGCCGTCATCTTCTCAGCGCGATCGAGCAGGAAGTCCGCCACAAGTTTGCTGCGCGCTTCCATCATCTGAGCAGCGGTATCGGAATTCTCACTGATAAGACGCGCTGCCATATCGGAACGCTCCGACAGCAATTGCGCTGCCGTGGCGCTGGTGCCTTGGACCAGTTCGGCAACCTTGCTGACGCGGTCTGTAATCAGGTCCACGGCGAGCTTCGTACGCGTTTCCATCGTCTGCGCCGCTGTATCCGAACGCTCGGTCAGGAGCTGCGCCGCTGCGGTGGAACGGTCGGTGAGCAGCTGCGCCATCGCGCTGGACCGTTCCGTCAGCAGCTGTGTCATCGTCGAGGAGCGATCCGTCAGGACTTCCGCCATCGCCGTGGAGCGCTCGGTCAGCAATTGTGCCACTGCGTCGGATCGCTCGGTGAGCAATTGCGCGACCGAGTCGGAGCGCTCCGAGAGCAATTGCGTGACTGAGTCGGCCCGCTCGGCCAGCAGCTGAGCGGCTGCGCCGCTCTTGGCTTCAACTTGTTCGGTGACCTGGGCGATACGATTGGCCAGTGCGTCCGCGGCTGCGCGACCGCGCGTTTCGAGCTGCTGCGTGACGTTTTCAGTGCGGCCGATCAGCAGTTCCTCGAACTTGCCGATGCGGGCATCGAGCGTCGTTGCGATTTCGGTTGCGCGATTGCCGAGGACTTCGTCGATCTCGCGGCTCTTGGAAGTAATGGCATCCGCGAGCGTGGCGCCACGCGAGTTGATCGTGCTGGTCACATCGTTGATGCGCGTGTCGAGCGCCGCGACGACTTCCTTGCCGCCATCGGCGAGGGTCTTGGCGATTTCGAGAACGCGACCGCCCAGTGCGTCGTTGAGTGTCTGTGTGCGGCTGTCCAGTGCCTCCTGGAAGCGCACGAGGCGCAGGTCCAGCGCATCGGTGATTTCGCCGGTCTTGTTGCCAATGCGGCTGTCGAAATTGTCGATGCAGGCGCGGATGGTGTCGGAGACGGTCTGGGTCCGATCGCCGAGGCGTTCGACCAGTTCCGCACCATGCAGCTTCACGGTGCGGTCGAACTCGCCAAGGTGGCGGGTGATCAGACTGCCGAGCGAAGACGCGTCATTGGCAATGCGTTCTGCAAGGGCAGTGCCGCCTTGCGAGAACATTTCCTCGAAGGTTTGCAGGCGCGAGCCGAGCATGTCCTTGAGGGCGTCACCATGCGCCCCGATCGTGTTGGCGATCGTGTCTGCCGAACCGCTGAAGGTTCCCATCACTTCGTCGCTGCGCGACAGGATCGTTTCGGTGATGGCCGCGCCGGTCTGCTCGAATTTCTTCACGACATCGTCGCCACGAAGCGTGAGGTCGAGGATCAGCGAGTCGCCGGTCGTCTTGAGCGCCGAACTGACTTCGTCGCAGCGGATCACCACAGCTTCGGCGGCATCCGACGATGCGTTGAGCATCTGCGTGGTGAGTTCCTCCGAACGCTGCCCCATCAGACCGGTGATCTCGGTCGTGCGGCGAGCAAAGTCGTCCGTCACATTGGCGAGACGGAGCTGCATCATCTCCATGAGATTTTGCGACAGCATGTCGAATTCTTCGGCGACATTCTCCGTCTTGAAGGCCAGGCTGGCATTCAAACGCTCGGTTGCCGAGGCGATAGCGTTGGTGGTGGCGTAACCGGAATTCTCGATCTGGCTGGCAGCTGAAAGGCTGATGCTTTCCACCGCTTGTGTCGTCTCCTGCGCGGTCCGTTCCAGCCGCTCCAGGATTTCACCGCCGCGTTCACCGAGCTGCGCCAGCATCTCGTCGCTGATGCGGCTGAGTGCGGAGGCAATGTGTTCGCTCTTTTCCGTCAGATCGCGGGTGATGCTTTCGGTCGCGAGGCTGACCTGCGAGGCGACCTGGTCGCTGATGCCGGTGATGTCCTGGTTGAGATCGAGGTGCACGCCGGTAATGGCATTGCGCACCTGCTCGGCCTGGCCGATCAGACTGTCGCGCTGGGCTGCAAGATCGTCGAGAAGACCGCGAATACGGACTTCGTTGTCGTTGTAGGCGCGTTCAAGCGCGCCGACTTCGTTCTGCACCAGCACTTCAAGTTCGGCGGCGCGGGCGAGGGCGCGTTCGACGCCATCGCCCATGGCAGCGACTTCGCGGCGGATGGCCTGACCGACGGAGACGATCGCCTCCCGCGCGACTCCTTCCGGTTCGGAAAGCCGCAGGGCCACCTCGGTCATCGATTGCGTGAGCGCACGCATTTCCTGCGAGCGGGCAACGGTATGCGCGGCTGCAAAGAAGAAGGCGACGGGGGCGATAAAGGTCACAACGAGCGCGAGCAACGTCGGCGCAAAATTCGCCTGCAGTTGCGCGGAGGAGGACATCGCAAGGATAAGGGCCAGCACGACCCAGACGGCCGACGCAATGCCGGCCATCACGTAATACTTGCGGGTGGAGGGAAGCCCCTGAGCCGTCTGCAAGATTTGCGCGGCCGTTCGCCAGTCATCGTTGGCCGGGCGACCAGGTTCCGAATCCATCGGCGTGTCGGCGATGAAGAATTCATCCTCGAACCTGGCCGAGGCGGGCATGGCCGGGCGCCGCGGCTCGACCGGCTTTGGCTGGTCATTCAATGACGTTTGCGGTTCAGGTGCCACGGAACCCGTGGTCCGGGATGCGGCGGCGGCTTTCATTTCCGCGTCCCTAACGCTCAGAGCCTCCTGAATGGCGGACATCGCCGCTTCGGTCGGATCCTGAACTTTACGCGAATTATTTGACATTTTGCCGCCTCACTTGACGCCACCAACAGAAGCGAGTCCGATTTCTGGACGGTATTCCCAGCCAGACGCCATCGCCCCACCCACAAACTACGCCGCGTCACTATCCTAACGGCTTGCCGCATCGAATAAAATATCGGCCTTTAAGACCTTTTTAATCATCGTTAATTCGGGCGGCAGAAATCTGTGCAGTTTTGGCACAGGATGGCGCGGGAACCGACCATCACCTTATCCGTTCATTAGCCACTGCAACAGGTACGGCCCCAAGGTGGCCGCTGGTCAACGAGTTTTTACCTCGCTTTGGCCGGTTATAAGCCAAATTCGTCCGATAGGAGCCAAAGAGCTCCGGGAGGCAGTTATGGTCGAGTTGAACCCAGCGGGCATCAGAACCGTATTGGCGCCGCCGCTTGTGCCGGCTCAGCGCCCCATTGATCTCGTGCATTTGTCGCGCATGACGCTGGACGATCGTGCGCTCGAGCGTGAGGTGCTGGCGCTGTTCGACCGACAAATGTCCCTGATGATGGACCGCATCGGCACCGCGTCTCCGTCGGTTGCCGCAGCGGCGGCTCATACGCTGAAGGGGTCGGCTTCCGGTGTCGGCGCATGGCAGGTCGCCAATGCTGCCGCGGCTGTGGAGAACGCCGCCAGGGATGGGGATAACTCCGTCTGGCAGGACCGGCTGACGCATCTTGGCGAAGCCGTTCGGGATGCGCGCTGCGGTATTTCCGAGCTGCTGCACGCGGATTGAGCTCACGCCCGCGTTTACCCCCTGCCGAGTTGTCACCCGAAGGCCGCCTGAAGGTTGAGCGACGGCCGATGGGATTCGCGCTCAGGTTTTAGCCAGGCGGCTGGGCTGGTCACGATGCTGGCGCATTTTCTGCAATGCGCTATATAGCTTTTCCAAATCAGGATCCCTTGCTGGCGCAGCCGGCATCCCCCTTTGAAGAAGCAGGTCCCAAGCCGCAATGGCCAAGATTACGTTTATCGATCATGGAGGCGAAAGCCGCTCTGTCGACGCCGAGAATGGTGCCACCGTCATGGAAACCGCGATCAAGAACAGCATTCCCGGCATTGAAGCGGAATGCGGCGGTGCCTGCGCCTGCGCGACCTGCCATGTTTACGTGGACGAAGCCTGGACCGAAATCGTTGGTGCACCGTCACCAATGGAAGAGGACATGCTGGATTTCGGTTTTGATGTGAAGCCCAACTCGCGTTTGTCCTGCCAGATCAAGGTGACCGACCAACTGGATGGACTGGTGGTACGGACACCCGAGCGTCAGGCCTGATCGAGCCGTTGCGCGTGGACAACCACGCGCGGCTGTCACGCCTCGATCATAACGGGCAAGGACGAACGGGCTGCTGATGCGGACTTGGTTTGTCAGAGCAGGTGATTGATCAACGGCAGGTGACGACATGCTGGAGACGACCGCGTCATCCACCATCGAGACCGATGTTCTGATCATCGGTGCCGGTCCTTGCGGATTATTCGCGGTCTTTGAGCTCGGTCTTCTCGATATCAAAGCCCACCTTGTCGACATCCTCGACAAACCAGGCGGGCAATGCGCCGAGCTTTATCCGGAAAAGCCGATCTACGACGTTCCCGGCATCCCGATGGTGACGGGCCATGGCCTGACCAAAGCATTGCTGGAGCAGATCAAGCCGTTTGCTCCGCAGTTTCATTTCGGGGAAATGGTGCAGACGATCGCGCGTATCGGCGATCCGCTGTTTCAGGTGACGACCGACAACGGCAAGGTGTTCCAGTGCAAGGCCGTGATCGTCGCGGCCGGCGGTGGTTCATTTCAGCCCAAGCGGCCGCCGATCCCCGGCATCGAGGCCTATGAAGCAAAGTCGGTTCATTATGCCGTTCGGCAGATGGAGCAGTTTCGCGGCAAGCGGCTGCTGATTGCCGGCGGCGGCGATTCCGCGCTCGACTGGACGCTCAATCTCGCGCCGATCGCGAGCCATCTCACGCTGCTGCACCGGCGGCAGGAATTTCGAGCCGCTCCCGATAGCGTCAACAAGATGATGGCGCTGGTCGGCGAGGGAAAGATCGACTTCGTGCTCGGTCAGGTGACCTCGCTCGAAGGCAGCGATGGCGTGGTCAGCAAGGCGATCGTCAAGCGCAATGATGGCTCCAGCTTCGAGATCGCGTGTGATGCGATCCTGCCGTTCTTCGGGTTGACAATGAAGCTTGGTCCCGTTGCGGATTGGGGACTGAAGCGCGATGGCGATCTGATCGAAGTCGATACCGAAAGCTTCGAGACGTCGGAGAAAGGCATCTTCGCCATTGGCGATATCAATACCTATCCAGGCAAGCTGAAGCTGATCCTCTGCGGCTTCCATGAAGGTGCGCTTGCGGCACAAAAAATCCACCGCTACGTCTATCCGGACAAGAAACTCATCTTCCAGTACACGACCTCGTCTACCAGCCTGCAGAAGAAGCTCGGAGTGACATGACTGAACGTAATCTTGCCGCGCGCCCTGACGGCTTGCGGTACGTACCCGAGCGGACGGCACTTGTTATCAACGATATGCAAAACGCGTTCTGCTCGCCCGGCGGATATCTGGAACGCATCGGCTTCAGTGTAGAGCAGGCGCCTGCGGTCGTTCACCAGATCGGTTTGTTATGTGATGCTGCTCGCCTTGCCGGCATCACCATCGTTCATCTGCAGAACGGGTTTTCGCAGGACCGGCACGAAGCGCCCTCGACCGCCCCCATCTTTCACAAGTCGAATGCGCTTCGCTACATGCGCGCGCATCCTGAGACGGAAGGCCAGATCCTTACGCACGGCACGTGGGATTATGACTTTGTCGACGCGTTGCGTCCGCAACCGGGCGATCTCGTCGTTTCCAAGTCGCGCGACAGCGGATTCGCCGGCACCTCGCTCGACAGCGATCTGCGCGGTCGCGATATCC
>JAEYVN010000575.1 GCA_023431725.1 Pseudomonadota bacterium | reverse complement strand
GCCGCAGGCGCCGGTGCCCGGGCGCCTCGGCTTGCCGTATTTTTATCCGGATATAATTGAATTTGTTAAAACATCCGGGTAAAAATATTGGCGCCGTCGGGGAAAATGCGACCATGGACCATTCTGCCGTCTTCACAGCCTTTGCGGGGACGCGGCTGCTGGCCACCGGGTCGCAGGCGGTGGTCACGGCGGCGATCAATGCGGCCGTTGAGCAAGGCGAACGGGCCATGATCCTTGCGTTCGACGACCGAACGGGCCGCCAGACCGATTTTGACCTGCGCGGGAGCGGCGTTCCCGAAAATTCGAGGCGCGGTCGACCGAAGCTGGGTGTGGTGGCGCGCGAGGTCACGCTGTTGCCCCGGCATTGGGAGTGGCTGGCCGAGCAGCCCGGCGGGGCATCCGTGACGCTGCGCAAGCTCGTTGACGCCGCACGTCAGGCCGGCGGCTCGCAGGGAACAATTCGTCAGGCCCAGGAAGCGGCGGACCGTTTCATGTCGTCGGTGCTGGGCAATGAGCCAGGATACGAAGACGCCTCACGCGCGCTTTATGCCCGCGATTCCGGGCGCTTCATCGCACTCACGGAGCCGTGGCCGCGGGATCTGCGTGACTATGCGCGCAGATTGGCCGCGCCGGCATTCCCGGAGGTGACAGGCTGTCGCGACGCACTGTCTTGACGCATGGTCTTGCGGCGCTGTCTTTGCGGCATCGTCTCGCGACACTGTCTTGCGACGAGACAGCAAAATCGCTACCAGTCCCGTGTCGAGGACGATGGGAACAGCATGACTGCGCGCATCTACAAGCCGGCTCGGACCGCCATGCAATCCGGTACCGCCAAGACCAAGCTCTGGGTGCTCGATTACGAGCCGGAAGCACCGCGTGTGGTCGAACCGCTGATGGGCTGGACCTCGTCGACCGACATGAAGAGCCAGGTGCGCTTGCGCTTTGCGACCCGCGAAGAGGCGGTGGCCTATTGCGAGCGTCGCGGTATCCCGTATCAGGTGTCCGAACCCAAGGAACCCGCGCGCCGTACCATGGCTTACGCGGATAACTTCTCGTTCCAGCGCCGGGGCCAGTGGACCCACTAGATTTGCTCGAGCGAAATGGAAAGCGTTTCGCGTCGAGGAAACACGGCAAAACCCGGAGCCGGACCGGTAAGCCGGAAGGCTCCAGGGTCCAGACCTAGGCTGTGTACTCATTACGCCGCTGGCCCCTGCTAGCAGCGGCGAGAAAGCGGACGTCTCCTGAGGTCGCCGAAGGCCCAACAGCGGAAGTCCGGATTCGCGCGCGGGGGCGAGGCCTACCTATCAATGGGCGAGAATGTGCGCACGACCTCATACATGCCCGGCTCAAATTTCGCGATCGTGAGCGCCTCTTCGAGAAAGGGTAGCGGTCCAGGATCTTGGCGCATGGCCTCATAGTCTTCCGCGCTGCGCCACTGCGCATACATGGTCACCTTCGTGCCGTCGAGGCTCCGATGAAGGGTCGAGGAAACAAAGCCAGGTGCCCGGCTGACGAATTCATCGGTCGCGCGCGCAAGCAAATCGAGGAGCCGGTCCTGGTTGGCTGGATCTACCGTGAAGACATTTATTAGGCTGATCATACGGTTCGGTCCTCTCTTTTGTTGCCTGATGCCTTGCCTATCACGAAGGGGGAGTTCCAATAGGACCGTCACCGATCAAGAAAGGCGCATGGGCCAACATCCCGCCGAAAAGCAATCGCAGCGAACCGATCTGCTTCAGTCCTTACCTGTATCGCGCTCGCAATCGAGTTGAGCGGTTCTTCAACAGGATCAAGCAATGTCGTCGGGTAGCGACGCGCTACGACAAACTTGCCGCCAATTACCTTGCCTTCGTCCAACTCGCGTCAATCAGGCTATGGCTCGGCGCTAATGAGTCCACGTCCTAATTCGATCCGCCAACTGATCCGCCAACTGAGTGCGGCTGGACGTGGCGCAGTTGCGTTAGCCCATGCTCGACGATTGAGCGCAGCGGCAGCGTCAGAAAAGCAGTTTCCGGCGACCTGATAAACTGCTGATTGGGGCTGTCGGGAACGTGCAGCAGCCAACAGATAAGTCTTGCGGACATTAACACCCTCAGAGGAGGTCTTCGTGAAGATCGCTCCGATTGGCATTGCGTTCGTTGTTCTTGTCGGTTTCGCTGGCGCCGCGAGCGCCGATGATCCCCGCTGTTCAGAGCAGGGGTCTGTCTCCCTGGAGCAAGCGGCCGAAAAGGCCAAAGCACTTGGCTACGCAGTAAAAGAAACCAAGCGCAGTAACGGGTGCTGGAAGATTGAGGGCTTCGACCGAAACGGCGCCGAGATCGAAATTCGCTTCGATCCGGCGTCCGGAGAGGTTGTCAAGCCGCTCGATTGGCGCGCGCCGGCCGGCGGCTAACCCGGCATAGCCGCCCTTCGACCGTTTGTACGGGGGGATGGCGACGGCAGAGCCTCCAGTGCGATTTCGGCTTTGGATGAGATCAAAGCCTGCACGTCTATCAGGCAGCGTTCTTTGCGCCGCTGTCAGTTGCGCCGCGCTGGCGCAGCAGTGACATGAAGCGGTCTTTCGACATCGGCTGACCGAGCAGGGGGCCCTGGGCGAACTGGCAACCCATTTCCTGCAGCGCGCGGCTGTCCGCCGCCTTTGTCACGCCATTGCCGACGACGCTGGCGCCGAAACGCTTTGCCAGACCGATCACGGTCTTGCAGATGGGTGTGTTGATCTTGTCGCTTGCACAATTGGCGACGAATTGCGCTCCGAGCTTGAATTCGGCGAAGGGAGCCTCTTCCGCTTTCGCAAGCTTGGCATGCGCCCGACCGGCATCATCGATCGCGAGTTTCACATTGACCGGCGCGAGCCGCCGCGCGAGTTCGACCGCAAGCCCGAGTTCGGAGGCGATCTGGACTTCCGGAACGTCGATGATCAGGCCGGGCCAGTTCTGGATGTCCGGACATGTGCTCTTGACGATATCGACAACGGGTAGAGCTGACAGGATTGCCGCGTCGACATTGATCGCGACCGGCAGCTGCAGGCCGAGCAAGCCGAACTGCTGTTGCACGCCGATCGAACTGGTGATCGCAAGTTCGGCCAGTTTGGTGCTTTCCGGCAATTGGGCACCGGGCATGAATGCCTCCGGCATCAGTACGCCGTATTGCGGATGGCGCACGCGCGGAAAGGCTTCAACGCCCGCCAGGCACTTGCGGTTCAGGTCGATCTTGGGCTGATACCAATAGTCGACCCAGTTGTTCGCCAGCGCTTCATCGAGGCGGATGCGAGCGGCGACGGCAGGCGGAAAGCCGATTTTCAGATCCTTGATGAGTTTCTGGACCGCCGCGATGCTGATCGGCTTTTTCAGCGGCGGCATGATGCGAAGGCCGGCGCGCTCGGCGGTCTGGCGGACCTGCTCCATGCCCGCCGTTCCATGGCCGCTGATCAGTTGAACCGCGCCCTTAAAACCATTCTGGGCGAGCGCATCGATGGTTGCCAGCGGATCGGAAACATCCATCGGCACGTCGATGCAAACGAGATCGATCGCCTTCTGGCCGAGCGCCCGACGCATCGCCACGCCCGTCGCGAATTCTTTCGCGTCGACACCAGCGCCTTGCATGATCAGCGACAGAAAGTGTCGGATGCTCGATTCAGCGTCGCAGATGAGACAGAGCGCCGTGCGCGTGTCGACAACGCTGTGCGAAGCGAGCGGAGCTTGTACGGAAGAAGGATCAGGCATGAATGAAACACAACCACAACGTACGTTGCCGTTCTAACGATGTAGACCTTAATCTTCAGTTGCCCCATTTTACGGGCACTGCTTGCGGATATGACCATTCGTTTGCAATTTGGCGCCTTGCGATAGACTTTCGTCGCATGAGGACAGCGATGATTAAAATTCTCCGGTTTGTGGCAAGTCTTTTGATCCTGTCTGTCGTATTTGCGGACGTTGTGCGGGCGCAGACTGACCAGGTGCCGAAATTCGCATTCGTGCGCGAATTGCAGACGGCGATCAGAGCCGACAATCGTGCCTGGCTGGCCGATCACATTCAGTATCCGTTGCGCCATCATGGACGTGTCGCGACGATCATCCGCAACAAGTCGGACTTCCTGCAGAATTATTCCACCCTCGTCAGCGACAGGCTCAGGCGAGCGATCCTCGCCCAGGAGCCGCAAACCACATTCGAGAATTGGCAAGGCATGATGGTGGGTGA
>JAEYVN010000570.1 GCA_023431725.1 Pseudomonadota bacterium | reverse complement strand
CACAGGCGAGGGTGCTGGACGATCACCGCAGGCAGGGCGGGGCGCTCGGCCCGCTGCACGGCATCCCGGTCGCCATCAAGGACATCATCGACACCGCCGATTATCCGACCGAATTCGGCTCGCCGGTGTTTGCCGGTCGCCAGCCGAATTTTGATGCCACGATCGTCGCGAAACTGCGCGCCGCCGGCGCGGTCATCATCGGCAAGACCGTCACCACGGAGTTTGCCTATTTCAATCCCGGCAAGACGCGCAATCCGCACGATGTCGAACGCACGCCGGGCGGTTCGTCCTCGGGCTCCGCTGCCGCTGTCGCGGCCGGCATGGTGCCGCTGGCTATCGGTTCGCAAACCAATGGCTCGATCATTCGTCCGGCGTCATACTGCGGTGTCCTCGCGTTGAAGCCGAGCCATGGTCTTGTCTCGCGCAGCGGCATTTTCGAATTGTCGCGAACGCTCGATCACATCGGGCCGTTCGCGCGCAATCTGCAGGATCTCGCGCTGATCATGGAGACGATCGCCGGCTACGACCCGGACGACGAGGATACGCGCGCTATTGCGGTGCCGTCCTATCAGAAGGCGATCACCGAGGATTTCCCGATCGCGCCCCGCGTCGCCTTTGTGCGCACGCCGATCTGGGAGCAGGCCGATGAGGCCACGCGGCAGGCCTTCGAAAAGCTCGCCTCCGAACTTGGCGAGAACTGCATCGAGCTCGAACTGCCGCCCGAGTACGCCAGCGCATGGGACGCGATCCGCATCATCATGCAGGTCGATATGGGCCATCGCTTCGGCCCGGTCGCCGACAAGCATGGGGACGCCGTCAGCAAGGTGACCCGGGATCTGATCGAGGAAGGCCGCAAGGTGACGGCGATGCAATATCTCGCCGCGCTTGATCTGCGTCGTGCGCTCGCCGAGCAGATGAGCCAGATGTTCTCGCATTTCAATGCGATCATGACGCCGGCGGCGCCCGGTGTGGCGCCGACCGGCCACAGTTCGACCGGCAGCCCGGCCTTCTGCTCGCTCTGGACCTTGATGGGATTGCCGTCGATGTCGTTGCCGCTGCTGGAGGGCGAGGGCGGTCTGCCGCTCGGTGTGCAACTCGTCGGTGCGCGCAACGACGATTTCCGGCTGTTTCGCACTGCAAAATGGCTGATGGAAACGACGACATCGAAGAACAAGAAGCGGTCGAAGAAAAAGGCCTGACAACGAAGCTTCGATGCTGAGCCAATCGTAGGCCAATTTTTGTGGTCGTTGATTGACCACCTGCCTGCTTAAAGCGTGATCAGTTTCTCGCCGGACTGCCAACGACGCTCGCCATCGCGCGAGCAATCAGGCTGGCCTGCAACTTGCTTTGACCCTGACACCTGTAAACGGTTCGCGGAGGGGTGTCATGCGACGGCGGGATTTCACGACAATGGCTTTTGCGGGAGCGGCAGCGAGTGTTGCTGCGCCTGCGGTGGTGCGCGCGCAGACCACCTTCAACTGGAAAATGACCAGTTTCTACGGACCGAACGCGGCCTTCTATTCCACAGGCCCCGGCAGCGCGAAGGACCTCTGCAAGCGCATCGAGGAGATGTCCAACGGCCGCATCAAGATCCAGTTTTTCGGCGCCGGTGAATTGATCCCGGCCGCTGAGGGGTTCGACGCCGTTTCCTCCGGCACGGTCGAGATGAATTATGCCAATTCCTATTTCTGGACCGGCAAGAGCTTTGCCGCGCAGTATTTCACTGCAGTGCCGTTCGGCCTGAACTTCCAGGGCTTCAACGGCTGGATGTATGACGGTGGCGGCATCCAGTTGTGGCGCGAGGTCTACGACCGCTTCAATCTCGTTCCGTTCGTGTGCGGCAACACCGGCGTGCAGATGACCGGCTGGTTCCGCAAGCCGATCGAAAAGCCGGAAGACCTGCAGGGTGTGAAGATGCGCATCCCCGGCCTTGCCGGCCGCGTCTACAAGGAGCTCGGTGTCGACTCGCGCCTGATCGCGCCGGGCGAGATTTTCCCGTCGCTCGAACGTGGCGTTATCGACGCCGCCGAATTCGTCGGGCCGTATCTCGACCGCCAGCTCGGTCTGCACAAGGTCGCGAAATATTACTACACGACCGGCTGGCACGAGATGGCGACTGCCAGCGAGCTCACCATCAACAAGGCCAAGTGGAATTCGCTGCCGCCTGACCTGAAGGCCATCGTCGAGAATGCCTGCGCGGCCTGCAATACGGTCAGCGAGGCCTGGTGTCAGAAGAACAACGCCGAGGCGATGGAAGATCTCGTGAAAAATCACGGGGTGATCGCGCAGCCGCTGCCGGACTCGGTGGTGAAGGCGTTGCGCGCAGCCAACGACAAGATTCTCGCCGAAGCGGTGGCGAAGGATCCGGTTACGAAGAAGGTCCACGACTCCTACATGGCCTACAAAGCCAAATACGATGGTTGGGCCGATCTGAGCGAGGCGGTCTATCACTCAAAGATCCGGAAGGCGTGATTTGAACGCCGCCGAAAAGCTGGCTGGCGGGATCGACGCATTCGTCGATCTCGTCGGTCGCATCACGTCATGGTTGGCGCTCGGCATTGCCCTCGTCATGGGGGCCAATGTCCTGCTGCGCTACGCGTTCTCTTACGGCTTCATCTGGGCGCAGGAACTTGAATGGCACATTTTCGTGCCGATCTGCCTGTTCGGCATGTCCTACGCGATGCTGCACGGCGAGCATGTGCGGGTTGACGTGGTGTTTCAGTATTTCACGCCGCGCAACAAGCGTCTCGTGGAAGTCATATCGGCCTGCATCGCGATGGCCTTCTGTCTCATCGTGATCTGGCTGTCGATCCCGTATGTCTATCAGTCCTGGTCGATCGGTGAAGGCACGGCCAATCCCGGCGGCATTGAGTATCGTTACATCGTCAAGTCGCTGATCCCGATCGGCTTCGCCATCCTGTTTCTGCAGTCGCTGTCCGAAGCGATCAAGAACTACATCGCAATGAAGAGGCTGTGATGCCGTTCCAGGAAATCCTTGCCATCCTGATGCTGGCATCGTTCTTCGTGTTGCTGATGGCCGGTATTCCGGTCGCGTTGACGCTGGCCACGACGGGGCTCGTCTTCGGGTATCTCGGCTTCGGCAGCCTGCTGTTCAATCTTCTTCCCGGCCGCATCTTCGGTGTCGTCACGAATTCGACGCTGCTTGCCATTCCCCTCTTCGTGTTCATGGGAATGATGCTGGAAAAGTCGAAGCTGGCCGAAGATCTGATGGATGTGATCGGTCACTTGTCCGGCTCGCTGCGGGGCGGCCTCGGCATCGGGATCGTGCTGGTCGGCGTGTTGCTGGGCGCCACGACGGGCATCGTCGGTGCAACGGTCGTCACGCTCGGTCTGCTGACGTTGCCTGGCATGCTGCGCCGTGGTTACGACAAGAGCCTGGCTTGCGGCGTAATCTGTGCATCCGGCACGCTCGGCCAGATCATTCCACCAAGCCTGATCCTCATTCTGCTTGCCGATATTCTCAATGAATCGGTCGGCACTCTCTTCGCAGCGGCCGTGATCCCCGGTCTGCTTCTGTCGGCCATTTACGTCGTCTACATTCTCGTTCTCGGCATCATCCGTCCGGAC
>JAEYVN010000560.1 GCA_023431725.1 Pseudomonadota bacterium | reverse complement strand
CTGACGAAATTCTTTACCAGCATCAGGCAATTTGCGAGGCGAGGACAATACGAGCTAAGTCAAGCTGCGAGACCCGGCGCTGACTGCTGAGAAGGTCGCGCTTTGCGGGAGGCACGTGCAGATCGGTAGAGCCAGTCCCTGCCCGAGCACTTGGTCAGTTGTTCGTAAATCTCGATCCACAATTGTCGTAGCCGGTGAATGTGCAAATCATCGCCCATGACCATGACGGCATGCTTGATGCTCGCGACGTTAAGGGCCGGCATTTCCCCCTCCGTTGAAATCAATTCGCGCAGGTTGGCGGGCGCATCGGCATAGAGAACCGACCCGACCAGCCGGACCATGCTGTCCGGTGCGTCGTCCGCGAGTACGGCACGTTCGAGATCGAAGATCGTGCGGATATGGATTTTCTTGAGCTCAAGGAAAGTCTTTGTTCCAACGACAGTGCATAATTGCGCCTGCAGAACCCAGTCAAAGGCTTCGTAGAGACCGAACGGTGTCTCCACGTACAGCAATATTGGGTTGTAAGTTGCAAGATTCTGCACATCGGCAATGTTCGTCTCTTCGAGACGGTAGCGGATATCGTAATCGATGCCGTCAAGGATCTCGATCGGGATGATCGAGACGCCCTGCAAAATCTTGCCATCAACTGTTTTCAGATGGCTGATGCGTAGCCTGCGAACCAGTGTGAACAGGCCGAAGTCTGGAACGTAGCCCGCGACGAAGGCGAAGCCGAGCCACAGTCGCAGCGGCACCGTCTGGGTGTTTTCTTCGGCCGTAAGTTGCATGAAATGGCTGATGAATGGCGTTCCAACGAAAACACGATAGATCAGGACCGCGACGATCATCCCGGAGACGATGTGGATTGACGCCCTGAGCCATGTCAGCGGGCTCAATTCGAAGTTCATGACGGCGCGCAGTAGCAACCTCAATGTAAAGACATAAGAGCCAAGGAATGCGAAGCTTGCGATGGCTGTTGTCGATAAGAGCGGCGCATTGGCGCTCGGATCGTCTGTCGGGTCTAGCCAGAATAATGACTGAGTGAGCGACGTGTGACTCGGCGGATCCGTTGGGAGGAGGGTGCTGTACGGTATGAAAAGCAGCAGGAATCCTAAAATCGACAGACAGAGATAAGGGATCGCCGAGATGAGCAGAATCCATGTTGGCACCAGAGAACGGCCAGAAGTCGGATGTGCGCCTGTTCCATATTTACTGCGGGCAAACTCCAGAGTCGGAATATGCCGGGAGGCCTTGAAGAGTGCCTCGGTCAACTCGTCCAGCATCGCGCTGCGGCGGCGGCGGATAATTTCGCGCATGGCAAGCAGCATCACCGGGACCAGTGTTGCTGCCGCCGCGGCTATCAGGCCTCCGATCATGATCGCATTCCTCGAATGCGAGTAAAATTATCTACCGAGCGGGTTGAGCAACTCGGCCTTTCCTTCGAATGCGAAGTCGAGCAGGTCGGTCATGCGGAAGCGGCCCGGATTGGTGCCGAGATCCGGGCGCCAATCGGGGTTGCGGAGGATGGAATGCGTGCTGGCCTCCATCGCGCGATGGAATGTTTCCGCGACCAGCCGGCCGCCGATGCCGGTCATCAGTCCATTGTTGAACTCGGCTTCGCGCAGCACATAGAACCAGAGCGGGGTCGCGGCGAGCAATTCGTTGTTTTCGGTCTTGTCGAGGGTGTCGAGTTTCGCGCCGCCGCTGCCTTTCAGGATTTGCTCGTCGGTCAATTCAGCGATCTTGATCCTGTGCTCGGCGAACAGCTGCGCCATTTGCTGGCCGCTGGCGAGTTCAAGCCCGCTGCCGCGCGTCAGGTTGCGGAACGCGAGATTTTGCTCGAGGGGATCGCCTTGTTCGAAGCCGAATGAGCCCGGCGGCAATGTTGCGAGCGGATCGACCAGCAAGGTGTCGATGCGCTTGGTGATGTTGCCGAGGCCTTCGGCGGTGGGAACGGCAAATTGCGGATATCCGTCGGCGTTGAAATCGAACAGGCGCCGAAAATCCGTGATCCAGTTGGTCGGAAGCCGCTCGAAGCTTCCGGTGTCGGGCTTGTTCGGCTCGCTGTCAGGCGACAGGGTGCCGCTCGTGCCGGAGAACTGGAACAGCAATGCGAGGGTGGCAACGCCGCCCGGTGCGCCTGCGCGAAACACGCGATTCCAGTGATAGCCGCCGCGGATCATGGCGTGTCCGAGCCGGAAGGCGGCGACCGAAAACTCGATCGGCATGGTCGGCAGATCGCCGGGCTTGGGCGCCGGCTCGAAGATCCTGCGGCCGTTGCTGAAGACGTCGTCGAGGATGGCGGCATCGACGATCAGCGGCAGATAGTCGGTCTTCAGCATCCATTGATAATGCTTGGTCGCAGCCTCGCGCGCCTGATCGAACAGCAAGGCGCTCGGCGTGCCGTTGCTGGTCAGGACATCGACGACGCGATTGTGGAAGCGCAGCATCGCCAGATGCGTCTGCGCCACGGCCAGGTTTTCGTCGTTGCGGTGATCGGCGATGACGGCCTTGCGGCGCTCGCTGGCCTTGGAGCCGGAGCCGCGCCGCGGCAGATCGAAGCCCTCCAGGTCGATGTTGGTGCGGGGATCGGGAAAGTCGGTCGCGGCGGTCTTGCCGAGCTTGAATTTGACGCCGTCCTTGTAGAATTCGGCGCTCTCGGGATCGTGCGGTCCATTGCCGTAGAGGCAATCGAGGTCGAGGGTCGGTGATCGCCCCGACAACAGATCGCTGACGATCACCTTGTCCGTGTCCTTCAGCGAGGTGCGATCGAGCGTCAGGTCGTGGTCGACGAACTGGCCGAGATAGGTGAAGCCGGCCGGCACCACCGGGTTGTCCGAATCCGGCTGCGGGCCGGCGGCCGTCATGGCTTGCGCGAGCTTGGCGCGCAGCTCTTGCGACAGGCGCGGCCCCTTCGGTCCGATCCGCGAAAAGCGGTACTTGCGCAATTCGGCGATGGTCGATGGCTGTTCGATGCCCGGCGTGCCATCGGCATAGGCGAACAGGATGCCTTCGCCGACGACGAAATAATCGAGACGAAAATGACGCTTCATGGTCCCGCCTCCCTGAAAATGCAACCTTAAGTATAGTTTTCACTATAAAAGCAACCAAAAGACGAATCAAGGCTGGGCCGCGACCCTCGCGTGCCGGGCGGTTTGGGGGGATGAGAAAGGGGAGCCGGAGCGCGCCGAGCGGCGGTGCGGGCGACGCGCAATCGCCGCGTGCACGCACGGAGCCGGCCGTCGCCGGCCGCCTTGGTCGGATCGCCGCGGTTGCGATAAGGTGCCGCCGCGCCGGCGCAGTCAGACCTCCGGCCGCGGATCAGGGTTGAACGCGCGCGACTTCAACGCGCGACTTCAACGCGGGACTTGGAAGCTGCGAGACTTGGAAGCCAGACGAGCATGACGACGCAGACGGATATCGCCAAACGGGTCTACGACCACTCCTGGAAGCTCGACCCGATCTTCCGCAGCCTGCTCGACACCGATTTCTACAAGCTGCTGATGCTGCAGATGATCAAGGGCCTGTACCCGGACGTGCAGGCGACCTTCACGCTGCTCAACCGCTCGATGAATATCCGCCTCGCCGACGAGATCGACGAGACCGAGCTGCGCGAGCAGCTCGACCATGCCCGCACCGTGCGCCTCTCCAAGAAGGAGATGATCTGGCTCGCCGGCAACACCTTCTATGGCCGCCGCCAGATCTTCTCGCCGGACTTCCTGCAATTCCTCGAAGACTTCCAGCTGCCCGAATACGAGCTGCGCAAGGAGGACGGCCAGTACATCCTCAACTTCGCCGGCCCGTGGACGCACACGACGATGTGGGAAATCCCCGCGCTCGCCATCGTCAACGAGCTGCGCGCGCGCTCGGCGCTGCGCGGCTGGGGACGCTTCGAGCTCGACGTGCTTTATGCACGCGCCAAGGCCAAGCTGTGGTCGAAGGTGCAGCGGCTCGCCACCTTGCCCGATCTGAAGATTTCCGATTTCGGCACTCGCCGCCGGCACTCCTTCCTGTGGCAGCGCTGGTGCGTCGAGGCGCTCAAGGAAGGCCTCGGCGACGCGCTGATC
>JAEYVN010000493.1 GCA_023431725.1 Pseudomonadota bacterium | reverse complement strand
AAAGGGCGCGTCGATCTGATCGAGGATTTTGCCTCGGCCATCCCCGTCGAGATCATCGGCAATCTGCTGGGTGTCCCGCACGACGAGCGCGAACCGCTGCGCGGCTGGTCGCTGGCAATTCTCGGTGCGCTCGAGCCCGTGTTGACGGACGAGCAGACCAGAGCCGGTAATGATGCCGTGCGCGACTTTCTCGCTTATCTGAAAATCCTGACCGATGATCGTCGTCGTCATCCGGGCGACCCGGAGAAGGATGTGCTGACGCGCCTGATCAACGGCGAGCATGACGGACGCAAGCTCACCGAAATCGAGCTGCTTCAGAACTGCATTTTCATATTGAATGCCGGCCACGAGACGACGACCAATCTGATCGGCAATGCGCTGCACATCCTGCAGCAATGGCCCGATCAGAAGCAGCGTCTGATTGACGATCCCAGTCTTATGAAGACGGCGGTGGAGGAGGTGCTGCGCTTCGAAAGCTCGAACCAGCTCGGCAATCGGCGCGTGGTGATCGACACCGAACTCGGTGGCGTGAAAATGCCGGAAGGCACGCTTATCACCATCGCCATTGGCGCGGCCAATCGCGACCCCAAACATTTCCCGGATCCGGATCGCTTCGATGTGAGCCGCAATCCCAACCGGCACCTGGCGTTTGCCAGCGGAATCCATGTCTGTGCAGGCATGAATGTCGCGCGGCTGGAAGGGCGCATCGCGCTGGAGCGATTTCTGAAGCGCTTCCCGAACTATCGGCTGGACGGCGAGCCCTTGCGCTCGCCGCGCGCGCGTTTTCGCGGGTTCATCAGGCTGCCGGCGGTGGTGACTTAAGTCGGTCGCTTCGCGTGAAGGCGTGAAAGCACAATGCACCGTCACGAGACGCGGTAGCGCTCCATGACGTCTTGATCCGGTTCGTAGCCAATGCCGGGGCCATCCGGCACGGCGATCGTGCCCTTTTGATCGATATCGATGCAGTCACGCCAAAGGCATGCCGCCCGATTCATATAGAAGATCTCGACGAACGTACTGTCGTCACCGAGCGACATCAGTTGCAGCGTTGCAAGAAGGCCCGGCCCAAAATAAGGGGAATGCGGTGCAAGCTTCACGCCCATTTCGTCGGCCAGGCTAGCCACTTTCAGATATTCTGTAATCCCGCCGACCTTGATCACCGAGGGCTGCGCATGGCTGACGGCGCCCGCGTTTAGCATTTGGCGAAATTGATGGACGGTACAGGCATTTGTCTCCCGCGGCGACACCGAGGCCACCTTTTGTCCGCACGTTGGCCAAGGCTGTAAAGTCTTCTGGCGGCCAGATCGGCTCCTCAAGAAACGACGGCTCGGCTGCGCGACAATCCAGTGCAAACGCGGTCGCCGCAGCTTCATCCATTGGGCAGTTCAAATCGACCATGAGCGGGATGCCGGTACCGATTGCCTGCCGCGCGGCAAATACGGGCGGCAGGGTCGTCTCATGCAATTTGATTGCGCAATAGCCGCGCCGCAAAGCCGTTTCGCATTCCCTTGCAACGAGATCGGGAGATCCGATCCGTAAGAGGCTCGCGTAAGCCGGAATGCGCGCTCTGGTTTGTGCGCCGATCAGGCGGTGCAGCGGCTCGTCTCTGGCTTTTGCAGCGAGATCCCACAATGCGATGTCCAGGCCGGAGATCGCGAACATCGTGATGCCGTACCGGCCGAACAGATGCAGGTTGCGCTGAATGCGCTCCATGAAGGCGGGAATGCCGGGGCCATCCGGCGCCTCGAGGCCTCGCGCTTGCGGCGCAATCATCTCATCGATGGCGGTTGCTGTGGAGCGCGGACACACATAGCCCCAGGCGTCGCCCCAGCCGGTCAGGCCGATATCGGTTGAAACTTCGACGAGAACGATGTCGACGGCCGCAATCGCCGAGGCGCCCTGCTTGAAGCTCGCGACGCCCGCATCGTACGGAATGCGGATATGGTGAGCCCGTACGTCTGAAATCTGCATGCGTCGGTCCTCGGGTTGTCGGACTTCACAACGCTGCAACAAAAAGCCCGCGCAAGGCGCGGGCCTTTTAAATTTCAGCGCTTTCGCACGAAAGTCTGGCGGCGCGTCGGGGGAGCCGCCATCGCGTTGCCGCGGTGACGGAAGCTGATGCGACCACGGGACAGGTCATAGGGCGACATTTCCACGATCACGCGGTCGCCGACGCCGGTACGGATGCGGAATTTGCGCATCTTGCCGGCGGTATAAGCCAGGATCTCGTGGTCGTTATCGAGTTTCACCCGGAAATTTCCGTCCGGCAGCACTTCGGTCACCGTGCCGTCGAACTCGAGCATCTCTTCTTTCGACATTCAGAATTCCTTCTGTGAATCTGTTTCAGCGCGAGGCGGGCGCGTTCTGCCGTTGTCCACGGCGATCGGATCGGCGGCCCCGCATGGCTCCGGGGGACGATATATCACGGCCGCCGGTTCCGCCGCCATTGCGTCGCGGCTTTCCTGTGTATGGCTTGTCGGATCCACGCGCGCCGTGCTCGCGGGGCGCCTGGTGGCCGGAATTCGGGTCGCGGGCGACCCGGTCACGCGAGGCGTGATCGCGTGAGCCTTGGTCGCGAGGACCTTGGTCACGAGAGCCTTGGTCATGCGCCTTTGGCGCATTCTGGGGGGCAGCCGCAGCCCCGTTCGGGCCTTGTGCTTCTCGCTCCCGGCGACGACGGCGCTGGCCGGCACGGTTGCGGGGCTTGCCGTCGGGGCGGAATCCGCCGCGGGGCTCTGTTGACGCGGGCTGGCCGTCTGCCGGCGCGGCCTCCGTCGATTTGGCAGCGCGCTTGTCGGTCGAGGGCAGCTTCATGCGGATCAGCTTCTCGATGTCCCGCAGATACGCGCGCTCGTCATTGTCGCAGAACGAGATGGCCACACCGTCGGTCCCGGCGCGGGCCGTGCGGCCGATGCGGTGCACATAGCTGTCGGGCACGTTCGGCAGGTCGTAGTTGATGACATGGGTGATGCCATCGACATCGATGCCGCGGGCGGCGATGTCGGTTGCGATCAATGTCTTGATGCGGCCGTTGCGGAAGGCGGCAAGGGCGCGTTCGCGCTGGTTCTGCGATTTGTTGCCGTGGATCGCCTCGGCGTCGAGGCCTTTCTGACTGAGCTGACGCACGACCTTGTCGGCGCCGTGTTTGGTGCGGGTGAAGACGATCGCACGATCGATCGGCTCGTTGCTCAGGATGTCGGCCAGCAGGCCGGGCTTGCCGGCCTTATCGATCATGACGACGCTTTGCACGACGCGCTCTGCCGTTGAGGCCTGCGGCGTCACGGCGACGCGAGCGGGATTGCGCAGCATGATGCGGCCGAGTTCTTCGATCGGCGGCGGCATGGTGGCCGAGAAGAACAGCGTCTGCCGTTCCTGTGGCAGGCGGCTGACGATTTTGCGGATATCGTTGATGAAGCCCATGTCGAGCATGCGGTCGGCTT
>JAEYVN010000460.1 GCA_023431725.1 Pseudomonadota bacterium | reverse complement strand
GGTGCAAATTGCGCCTTAATTCCTAAGGTTCTGTTAACCGAGATTTGTTTCCGGCTATCCTCTTGACGGGACGGCGATTTTCCCACATTTTCCGCCGATGACCGCCCGCAACGCAATTTTCGGCATTTGCCGGGAGATTATTCGCTAGCGCCTGAACGCTGGCTGCGGCTGTCTTTTATCCATCGCGATGAACAGAACGCCCGGGCCAGCAGGGCCTGAGGACTTATTGACGATGGAGCTCAAGCTCTACGATACCCTGTCGCGCGAGAAGCGGGAGTTTCGACCGCTCGATCCGAACAATGTCCGCATGTATGTGTGCGGGCCGACGGTCTACGACTTCGCCCATATCGGCAATGCGCGTCCGGTGATCGTGTTCGACGTGCTGTACCGGTTGCTGCGGCACGTTTATGGCGCCGACCACGTCAAATATGTCCGCAACATCACCGACGTCGACGACAAGATCAACGCGCGGGCGGCGGAACAGCGCATCTCGATCCGCGACCTGACTGAATCGACATACGCCAATTTCAAGGCCGATGTGGCCGCGCTCGGCTGCCTGCCGCCCGACGTCGAGCCGAGGGCAACAGAGCATATCGAAGAGATGAAGACGCTGATCGAGCGTCTGGTCGCTTCGGGGCATGCCTATGTCGCCGAGGAGCATGTGCTGTTCTCGGTGCCGTCGATGCCCGATTACGGCAAGCTCTCGAAGCGTCCGCTCGATGAGATGATTGCGGGCGCGCGGGTCGATGTGGCGCCCTACAAGCGGCACGACCAGGATTTTGTCTTGTGGAAGCCCTCGAAAGCGGGTGAGCCCGGTTGGGCTTCGCCTTGCGGGATATCAACGCCGGGCCGCCCGGGCTGGCATATCGAATGTTCGGCGATGTCGTGGAAGCATTTGGGCGAGACCTTCGACATCCATGGCGGCGGCATCGATCTCGTGTTTCCGCATCATGAGAACGAAATCGCGCAATCGCGTTGCGCCTTCCATACCGGCGTGATGGCCAATGTCTGGATGCACAATGGCTTTTTGCAGGTCGAAGGCGAGAAGATGTCGAAGAGCCTCGGCAACTTCATCACCATCCGCGAGGTGCTGAACGATTGGCCGGGCGATGTCGTGCGTCTTGCAATGCTCTCGACGCAATATCGGCAACCGATCAACTGGACGGTGAAGGGCTTGCAGGAAGCCGAGAAGGCGCTGTCGAGTTTCTTCGATGCCGCGTCGGCGGAGGCCGAGCCGCGTCCGGCGGCCGGTGTGCTGGAAGCCCTTGCGGACGATCTCAACACGCCAAAGGCGATCGCCGAGATGCACGCATTGAAGAACCCTGCCGGCCGCAAGGCGCTGGCCGGCACGCTGGCATTTTTCGGTTTCCGCGAAGAAGAACTGAAGGCATGGCAGCAATCGCACGCGCCTGAGCCCGCACTTGCCGCCGAGGAAATCGAGAGTCGCATTTCCGCCCGTAACGCCGCGCGCGCGGCGAAGAACTGGGCCGAGTCCGATCGCATCCGCGATGAACTCGCCGGCATGGGCATCGTGCTGAAGGATTCCAAGGACGGCACCACCTGGGAGGTCGCGCGATGAGCGCGCCGCCCAATCCGGCACTGTCCATGCGGCCGATGCTGCCGGACGATGTGCCGCTGCTGGCCGAGATCTTTCGCGCCAGCGTCGAAGAACTTTGTGCAGAAGACTATTCCGACGCGCAGATCGAAGCCTGGATCGAAAGCACCGATGACGAGGCCGCTCTCGGCAAGCGACTCGGCGAGCAACTGACGCTGATTGCGACCATGGATGGCGCGCCGGTCGGCTTCGCGTCGCTGAAGGGCAACGAATTTCTCGACATGCTGTATGTGCATCCGGCCGCCGTCGGGCAGGGCGCGGCGTCGATGCTGGTCGATGCACTGGAGCGTCTGGCGCAAGCGCGTGGCGCCAAGAAGATGAAAGTCGACTCCAGCGATACAGCGCATGATTTCTTCAAGAAGCGTGGCTACGCACCGCAAAGCCGGAACACGGTGACGCGCGGCGACGAATGGCTCGCCAATACCACGATGGAAAAGCCGCTCGGCGAAAGGGAACCACTCCAATGAATCTGCAGCGGCATCACATCATCGTTGCCATCGTCGCCATCGTGGTCGCTGTCGCGCTCGCCAGTAATTACTATCTTTGGTGATGCCATGATCCGCGAACGGCTTTATCTGTTTGATACGACGCTGCGCGATGGCGCGCAGACCAATGGCGTCGATTTCACCCTCAACGACAAGATCGTGCTGGCCGGGATTCTGGCCAACCTTGGAATCGATTATGTCGAAGGCGGTTATCCTGGCGCCAATCCGACCGACACGGACCTGTTCGCCGAGGATCGCCACCTGGACACGACCTTCACCGCCTTTGGCATGACGCGCCGTCCGGGCCGCTCGACGTCCAACGATCCAGGACTTGCGACGCTGCTGGATGCCAAGGCTGACGCGATCTGTTTCGTCGCCAAGTCGTCCGACTATCAGGTGCGCGTGGCGCTCGAGACGACGCTGGAAGAGAATCTCGCATCGATCCGCGATAGCGTCAGTGCCGCAAAGGCCAAGGGCCGGGAGGTGCTGGTCGATTGCGAGCATTTCTTCGATGGCTACAAGGCCAATCCCGACTACGCACTGGCCTGTGCCAAGGCTGCTTATGAATCCGGCGCGCGTTGGGTCGTGCTGTGCGATACCAATGGCGGCACACTCCCGCACGAGGTCGAGCAGATCGTCGGTGCGGTTACGAAAGTGATTCCCGGGGATCATGTCGGTATCCACGCCCACAACGACACCGAACAGGCGGTCGCCAACTCCCTCGCCGCGGTGCGGGCCGGTGCGCGTCAGATTCAGGGCACGCTGAATGGTCTTGGTGAGCGTTGCGGCAATGCCAACCTTGTCTCCATCATTCCGACGCTGAAACTGAAAGCTGAGTTCTCCGACCGTTTTG
>JAEYVN010000379.1 GCA_023431725.1 Pseudomonadota bacterium | reverse complement strand
ACGAGCAGCGCATGGCCGCCGGAAAGGATGGTAATCAGCGCCTGCTCGACCACCTTTTCCTGACCGAAAATGACGGTACCGACCGCTTCCTTCGCGGCCCGCGCATGGGCCGCCGTGGTCTCGGCGGCGCGGACGATCATGTCTTCGAGCTTATCGATGCTTTCGCCGGGTGCCGGCATGAATGTGCTCCTTCTGTCGTCCTGCCATCAGATCATCATGATTTTGGATGGCGTCCATCCAAATCATAAACGTGATGGATTCCAATACGTTGGAGCATGATGTTGTCCGAAAACCGGTCGCATTTTTCGGCGTCATGCTCTGGGCCATATATCTACGGGATGCGATGCAACAAGCGCGCCACCCGCGGACTGTAATCTTTCCCGGAAACTGCGACGAATCTCGCCTCGTCTCGCCCGGATTTCAGTAGCTTACGCCATTTTTTGCTGATCTCTGGCCCCTTGGGGACGATCACTGTCACGCGGGGGAATACTCCATTGTCAGGCAGCTCACGACAGGCTTAAGACAAACCATGGCGAAGCAAAGGCAGAAGGATACCGGCGGCCTGGACGGCATTGCCGCCTCCATCCGCGAGACGGGCGAGAAAGGCCTGCCGCCCGTTCATCTTTGGGACCCACCTTTCTGCGGCGATCTCGATATCCGGATCGCGGGCGACGGCAGTTGGCATTATCTCGGCACGCCGATCGGCCGGCTGCCGCTGGTCAAGCTCTTTGCCTCGGTGCTCAAGCGGGAGGATGACAAATACTTCCTGGTGACACCGGTGGAGAAGATCGGGATCGTCGTTGAGGATGCACCGTTCCTCGCCGTCGAGATGCAGCGGGAGGAGACGGCCACAGGCCCCTGCTTGCATTTCCGGACCAATGTGGACGATTGGGTGACATGCGATTCCGAACACGGCTTGCGTTTCGAGCCGGAAATCGCGACTGGCGGCATCAAACCCTATCTGCATGTCAGGCGCGGCCTGTGGGCGAAGGTGACGCGAGCCCTGTTTTACGATCTGGTAGCGTTGGGTGAAGAACGCGACGTGGATGGTTCAAGCATGTTCGGACTTGAATCGTGCGGCACGTTCTTTCCGATGGCGAAGGCCGACGCATTGAAGGACTTGAACTGATGACGCGCGCGTCGCCCGCTGCTTCCTCGAATACGCCACACAACGATTTCTTCGATCGTGCCCGGCGCCTGCTGACACTCGATGAGCCGGTCGGCCTGACCGATCCGGATGCATTGCCGCTCCGCGGCGACCATGATCTCGACCCGGTGTCACAGGCGATGGCGGCGGTGCGGCCCATCAAGCCGGCGGCAGTCTTGATCGGCGTGGTCGAGCGCGACGAGCCGATGGTGATGCTGACCCAGCGCACGGCGCACTTGCCGCAGCATGCGGGACAGATCGCATTCCCGGGCGGCAAGATCGACCCGACGGATGCAACGCCGTTGGCGGCGGCCATGCGCGAAGCGGACGAGGAGGTCGGATTGCATGCCGATGCGATCGATCCGATCGGCTACCTCGATGTGTATATGACGACGCTCGGCTATCGTATTGTTCCCGTCGTCGCGCGGGTAAAGCCCGGCTTCACGCTCACGCTCAATCCCGGCGAAGTCGATGATGCCTTCGAGGTGCCGCTGTCGTTCATGATGGAAGCCGCCAATCATCAGAAGCACAGCCGCGATTGGCAGGGGCTGATGCGCACCTATTATGCGATCCCGTTCGGAGAGCGTTACATCTGGGGCGTCACGGCGGGCATTTTCAGAAATCTGTACGAGAGGATTTACGGCGCATGATCCGGCCGCTGCTGACCGAATTGCTGCTGTTCCTCGCACCTTTCGCCATCTATGCGCTCTACCTGCTCGCAACGCGCAATGGGGTCTTCACCACGTCATCGTGGAATATCCGTATCGTCGGCGTGCTGACGGTCGTTGCGCTGCTGCTGTTGTTCGTCAGTTTCTTCCTGCTTGCGGAATTTTCCGGCCATCCGGCCGGCTCGACATATGTGCCGCCGCACATGCAGGATGGAAAGTTGATCCCCGGACAATTCAAATGACCACGACGAGGCTCACCGATGCGGCGTGGCTGACGGATGAGCCGCTGACGCGTGTGTTCGACATTCTCGATTGCGACGGCGAGGAGGCGCGGGCGGTCGGCGGCGCCGTTCGCAATACGCTGATGGCATTGCCCGTCCATGAAATCGACGTGGCGACAACGGCATTGCCGGATGAGGTTGTGCGTCGGGCCCGGCGCGCAGGCATACGCGCTGTGCCGACCGGCATCGATCACGGGACGGTCACGCTCGTGGTGAATGGCCAGCCGTTCGAAGTCACGACGCTCCGGGAGGATGTGGAAACCTTCGGCCGCAAGGCCAAGGTCGCGTTCGGACGCAGCTGGCAGCATGATGCGGAACGGCGTGACTTCACGATGAATGCATTGTCCGTGACACGCGACGGCATCGTGCACGATCCTGTCGGCGGACTTGCCGATGTGGAAGCGCGGCATGTGCGGTTTATCGGTGACGCGGCGACGCGCATCGAAGAGGATTATCTGCGGATCCTGCGCTTCTTTCGCTTTTACGCCGCCTATGGCGAGGGCGAGCCTGACAAGGCCGCACTTGCAGCCTGTATTGGCGGGCGCGAAGGGCTGGATGCGTTGTCGCGCGAGCGCGTGCGTGCGGAACTGCTCAAGTTGCTGGCGGCGAAGAATGTCGTCGCTGCAGTGACTGTGATGACCGAAGCCGGTTTGCTTGGGCGCATTCTTGGTGGCGTACCGTTGCGCGGATCGCTCGATAAAATGGTGCAGATTGAAAACACCATGATGATCCCGCCGGATGCCGTCCGGCGGCTGGGTGCTCTGTCGGTTCTTGTGACCGAGGATGCGGAGCGGTTGCTGCAGCGGCTGCGCCTTTCGAACAGTGAATTCCAGCGATTGCTGTCGATGGCCGATGGCTGGTGGCGCGTTACCGAGGATATGACGCGGGCTGACGCACGGACGTTGCTCTACCGGCTTGGGGCTGACGCTTATGCCGACCGGGTGCTGATGGCCTGGAGCAGGGCGCATGATGCGGACAATGTTTCCGGCTGGCGCGAACTCGCGTCGTTGCCGGAGCGCTGGGCCGTGCCGGCCTTTCCGATTTCAGCGTCAGAGATGATGGATCGCGGCATTGAAAAGGGGCCGGCGCTGGGGGTCGCGCTGCGCGCCGCCGAGGCTGCATGGATCGCGGCGGATTTTCCGCAGGACCCGAAGGTCCTTGCCGCCTTAGCTGACGCGGCAGCAGCAGCCTCTTCCTGAGTGTCGAAGCTCCAGCTCGCCGAAGCGATTACCGGATCAGACCGACATGCCAATAAAAAAAAGCCCCGGCCGAGGCCGGGGCTTTCGTATCGGGACGAATGTCCGATTAGTACTTCGCCATCACTGGGCCTTTGCCGTAGGCGCCGAAGCGGTAGTTCAGACCAACCTTCACGGTGTGCGCGGTCAGGTCGACATTGAAGCCGCCAGCGGCCGGGCCACCCAGGTAGGTCGTGTTGCCGAGGTCGAGGTACAGGTATTCAACCTTGGCCGACCAGTTGTCGAGCAGCGCCCATTCGACACCAGCGCCGGCGGTCCAGCCGACGTGCGTGTCCGAGGCAGTGCCAGCAACAAAGAAGCCAGGAGCAGCGAGGCTCGCGCCGACTTCGTTGGTGCCCCAGGCGAGACCACCGGTTGCGTACCACAGGGTGCGGTCAACGGCGTAGCCGAGACGCGCGCGAGCGGTACCGAAGTAGTTCAGCTCGCTGAAGGCATTCGCGACGACGCCGCCGGCGGCGACAGTCACGCTGTCCTCCATGTTGGCCCACTGCGAGTCAACCTCGATGCCGAAGACCCACGGAGAACCAGCGCCCTGCCAGTTGAAGCCGATCTGGCCGCCTGCGAAGACGCCATCCTGGTTCCAGGATTCGCTGCTGAGGTTGTCGAACTTGCCCTTGCCCCAGCCGTAACCGACGTTGCCGCCGAGGTAGAAGCCGGACCAATTGAAGGCCATCACCGGAGCCGGAGCAGCCTTGTAGACCGGACGGCCCAGGTCAGCGGCCGAAGCGAAAGTCGCGGTGCCGAGCACGAGGCCAGCTGCCACGAAGGTAGAAAGAAAACGCATAGAAAGTCCCCCGTATTGTTTTGGGTGTGTGACAAGACGTCGACTTGTTCGTCCCAGTGTTCGTGTACGGACCAATTGCGGCAGAAGTTACTAAAAAAGTGCCACAATTGGCCTGCGGCGCGTCATTGCGTAGGCAGTGTGTTGTAGAGGCCACAAATTCATGCCTAACCACTGATTAATCGCATGGCGTAAGGGTTAAGCAGCGGTAAAGCGCGTTGATGGAACTCGGTTTCGATTACGATAACACCGTAAATCGAGTTCCAATGGCTGTATGGAATGTGGCGGAAAAGTGCGCTCGTTATTGGAGCGATTCCATTCGAATGAATATGCCTTGCCGATTCTGTTTTTCGGCGGAGCCAAGAAGCGCGGCAAGTGCTGCTGCGTGATGTTTTCAGATCACGCAGCGATCGGCATCAAGGCCATTTTACCATCGGCGGCATGGACGACAGAATCGAGTCGACATTGCCGCCGGTTCGCAGACCGAAAATCGTGCCGCGATCATAAAGCAGATTGAACTCGACATAGCGGCCGCGCCGTACGAGTTGCTCCTCACGCTCCGCCTCGCCATACGGCAATTCGAAATTGCGCCGCACGAGTTGCGGATAGATGTCGCGAAACGCGCTTCCGACATCCTGCGTGAAGGCCAAGTCCGCGTCCCAGTCGCCGCTATTGTGCCAGTCGTAGAAAATGCCGCCGATGCCGCGCGGCTCGTTGCGATGCTTGAGCCAGAAATACTCGTCGCACCAGGCCTTGTATTTGTCATAAGGCGCAATCGCAGCGTGATCGTCACAGGCCTTTTTCATTGCGGCATGAAAGGCGAGGGTATCCGGATCGTCCTGGGTGCGCCGCTTGTCGAGGACCGGCGTGAGATCGGCGCCGCCGCCAAACCAGGCCTTGGTCGTCACCACGAACCGCGTGTTCATATGCACGGCCGGCACGTTCGGGTTCCACAGATGGGCGATCAGCGAGATGCCGGAGGCCCAGAAGCGCGGGTCGGCATCGGCGCCGGGAATTTCCTTGCGGAATTCCGGCGCAAACTCGCCATGCACGGTCGAGCAATGCACGCCGACCTTTTCGAAGACGCGGCCTTTCATGATCGACATCACGCCGCCACCGCCCGGATTGCCGGTGTGATCGGTCCGGTTCCATGGCGTACGCACGAACCGGCCCGGCGCCAGATCGGACTGCGGCTGGCCGGCCGGCAGTTCATCTTCCAGGCGTTCGAAGGCGCTGCAGATCTGGTCGCGCAGGGACTCGAACCAGCCACGGGCTGTCGCCTTGCGGCGGTCGAGTTCGTCGGCGGGAGGAAGCGGGAATGTCACGCCCGCCGCGCGTTGGGATGAACCTATGGTCATACGGACTTATGGTGCCATTTCTTACGCGTCGTCATGCGTCATGATCGTGAAGCCGGGCGCGGTACGACTGTCTTCTTTCGCCGGCCGATCGGTAACGACCATCGTCGCGCCTGGATGCATCAATGCCATCACCCGCTTGGCCGCGTCTTGCGGCAGGTCAATACGATGCAGCGTGGCCGCGACCAGGAGGTCCGACGCCAACCCCACATTCCTGGAATCGAGGCCGATCGCCATCCATTGCAGGTGTTTGGGGTCCGAATCAGGCCCGGTCAATGTGAAGGCATGTGTGCCGAAGGGCTGCTCGGGCGACCGCAAGGTAACGGGTGATGTGAAGGCTTCCTTGCCGTTGACGAAGGCGATCAGCCGCCGGTCGGCGGTCGAGATCACGAATGATACCGCTTCGTGGCTTTGCGTGGTCGCTGTTTCGGGGTGATGCGCTTTGGCGGCAACGCCCTTCACGGCGTCCTGTGCCATCGCTTCGACCCGCTGGGAGATCAGCAGCCCGGGATGGCGGATATCGGCCGTGGCCATCGCGCTATCGGCGACGACAACTGGCGTGCCGAGGGTGGTGACGCCGAACAGGAGCCTGGCGAATTCCAGCGGCATGCGCACGCACCCGTGGCTTGCCGGATAGCCCGGCAGGTTACCGGCATGGAGCGCAATGCCCTGCCAGGTCAGCCGCTCCATGTAGGGCATCGGCGCATTGTTATAGGTCGAAGAATGGTGGTTCTTGTCCTTTTGCAGGATCACGAACACGCCGGCCGGCGTCGTGTGACCCGGCCTGCCGGTCGAACAGGTCGAGGCGCCGATCCGCATACCATTGCGATAGACCGCCACCCACTGGCCGGGGATCGAGACCAGCACCACGACCGCGCCGGTGGGCGCTCTCTCGGGATGCCAGACGAATTGCCCCGGCTTCAATGTCGAAGGATCGACGACGTCCTGAGCGATTGCGTCCGGCAGCGCTGCGGCGAGCGGTAAAGCCAGCGAACTGCCGACGAAAAGCCGGCGGGTCAGGCCAGACGGCCATTTTTGCAGAGTCATTATGTTGATGAGCCCCGTGATCGCGACAGTCTAGCCCGTAACACCATGCCGCGTCTGCCGGACTGCTTCGCCCACCGCCATCGCGCAGGCCATCGCGATATTGAGCGACCGCAGACCGGCGCGGACCGGGATCACCAGCCGTGCATCGGCTGCCGCCGCAACCCGGTCTGGCACGCCGGCCGATTCGCGGCCGAACATCAGGATGCCAGGCCGCCGATAGTCATGGTCGAGGTAGGACGTGCTGCCGCGCGTGGTGAACAGCGCGAGTTCGAGATTTTCCGACCGGCGCCACGAATCGAAGGCCAGCCAGGATGCATGGCGGTGGATCGTCACCTGATCGAGGTAATCCATGGCCGCGCGGCGGAAGGCCCGGTCGGTGATCGGGAAGCCGGCCGGTTCGATCAAATGGGCTTCGACACCGAGGCAGGCGCAGAGTCGCAGAATCGTTCCGGTATTCTGGGGGATGTCCGGTTCATAGAGTGCAATCGCGAGTGGGTGGCCGGTGGTCAATATACAGGGTCCAGGATGAGAAAATTACGCCGTGGGACGAAGGGGTTGTGGGTCTCTTTAGCTCTGTTGCAAAGGCAGGCTTGCACTCCCCCGGTAAGGGTGCCAATAACACGCCGCCGGATCGCTGCCGAAGGCCTTTCCTAAAGGTTGGACGTGGCCGGTTCGCTCGCCGCCGTGGGGAGGACGGACGAAAACGGTCAAGTCCACTTTGCGGTTCGCAGTGCGCGGGCCCCGGCATGTCGGAAGAGGGACCTTACCGTGGCATCCACAGCATCGGCGACACACACACGCCGTGATTTTCTTTACGTCGCGACCGGCGCCGTCGGCGCCGTTGGCGCAGCTTTCACCGCCTGGCCGCTGATCTCACAGATGAATCCGGACGCGTCGACGATCGCGGCCGGTGCCCCGATCGAAGTGGACCTGACACCTGTCGCTGAAGGGCAGGTCATCAAGGTCTTCTGGCGCGGCAAGCCGATCTTCGTGAATCACCGCACCAAGAAAGAGATCGAGGAGGCGGTGAACGTCAATCTCGCCAGCCTGCCCGATCCGCAGCCCGATTCGGCGCGCGTGAAGAAGGGCCATGAGCAGTTCCAGGTGCTGATCGGCATCTGCACCCATCTGGGCTGCATCCCAATTGCCCATTCAGGCCAGTACAACGGCTATTTCTGTCCGTGCCATGGCTCGGTTTACGACACCTCGGGCCGTATCCGTTCGGGTCCCGCGCCGCTCAACCTGGCTCTGCCGCCATATGAATTCCTGAGCGACACCAAGATCAAGATCGGCTGAGGCCGTCGTTTCTACTGATTCTGAACCGCAGGTTCTTCCGAGAAGGTTTTCCGAAATGAGCGGACACTCGACTTATCAGCCGCAAAGCGCATTCATGAAGTGGATGGAATCGCGGCTTCCGATCGCCGGGCTGGTCCACTCGTCGTTCATCGCCTATCCGACGCCGCGGAACCTGAACTACTGGTGGACCTTCGGCGGCATCCTCTCCTTCATGCTGGCGGCGCAGATCGTCACCGGCATCATCCTCGTGATGCACTACACGCCGCACGAATCGCTGGCCTTCAATTCGGTCGAGCACATCATGCGCGACGTGAATTACGGCTGGCTGCTGCGTTATCTGCACTCGAACGGCGCGTCGATGTTCTTCATCGCCGTCTACATCCACATGTTCCGTGGCATGTATTACGGCTCCTACAAAGCGCCGCGCGAGGTGCTGTGGATCCTCGGCGTCATCATCTACCTGCTGATGATGGCGACCGGCTTCCTCGGCTACACGCTGCCATGGGGCCAGATGAGCTTCTGGGGCGCGACCGTCATCACCAACTTCTTCTCGGCTATTCCGTGGGTCGGTGAAACCCTCGTTACCT
>JAEYVN010000330.1 GCA_023431725.1 Pseudomonadota bacterium | reverse complement strand
TGACGATGTCGCGGCCTTCCTCGTTGCGGTAGTGCTTGGCCTTGGCCAGCACGATCTCGACTTCCTTGTCGTGCGGCAGATAGTTGAGCGTCGTCACGATCGACCAGCGGTCCATCTGACCCTGGTTAATCTGCTGCGTGCCGTGATAGAGGCCGGTGGTGTCGCCGAGGCCGACCGTATTGGCGGTCGCGAACAGCCGGAAGGCCGGGTGCGGGCGGATCACCTTGTTCTGGTCGCGCAGCGGCAGACGGCCGGATTGCTCCAGAACGCGCTGGATCACGAACATCACGTCCGGGCGGCCGGCGTCATATTCGTCGAAGCACATGGCAATGTTGTTCTGCAGCGCCCATGGCAGGATGCCATCGCGGAATTCAGTGACCTGCAGGCCGTCGCGGATGACGATCGCATCCTTGCCGACCAGATCGACGCGGCTGATATGGCTGTCGAGATTGACGCGCACGCACGGCCAGTTCAGCCGCGCAGCGACCTGCTCGATATGCGTCGACTTGCCGGTGCCGTGATAGCCGGTGACCATGACGCGGCGGTTGCGCGAAAAGCCGGCCAGGATGGCGAGCGTGGTCGGACGGTCGAAGAGATAGTCCGGGTCGAGATCGGGGACGTGCTCGTCGGGCTCGGAATAGGCCGGCACTTCCAGATCGGAATCGATACCGAAGACCTGCCGCACCGACACCTTCATGTCGGGCAGGCCGCCGGGACCCTGGACAATCTCTTCACTTGCAGTAGCCATTGTTTCTCCGTGGCGCGGCCGGAACAGGCGCGCATGACGCTGTCGGGTTGGCAAATCGATTATCGCCGCCAACTTAGCAGAAAGGCAAAGCGGGGCGAAACCCGGTTCACCTTTCAGGACGCGAAAGCTCCCCGATAAGATAGGGATATCAAGGGCTTCTTGGAAGACAGGGCTGGTTTGCAGGGCCGGCAAACAGAAGAAAAAAAGCCCGGGTCAGCAAAAACCGACCGATTTGAGATAATTATAGGCCTGAATGATCTCGATCAGCCGGTCCTCGGTCGAGCGGTCGCCGCCATTGCTGTCGGGATGGTGCCGCTTCACCAGCTCATGAAACTTGGCCTTGATCTCCACCCGCGTGGCGCTGACCTCCAGCCCCATGGTGTTGAAGGCCTTGCGCTCGGCATTTCGGATGGTGCGGCCTTCCTCGACCTTGGCCTTGGCGCGCGCCGAGGCCCGGCCCTCACCGCCCAGCTCGCGATACATGGCGAACGGGTCGATCCCGTTTTCGGCATAGAAGCGGCCCGGCTCGTCCTGCTTGTTGCCCGTACCCATCTTCCAGGTCGGGCGATGACCGGTCAGCGCATCCTTCTGGTACTTGCGGACATCATCGTCGCTCATACCCTGGAAGAAATTGTAGGCCTGGTTGTACTCACGCACGTGATCGAGGCAGTAATGCCAATAATCCTTCTCGCGCCCGCGGCCCTTCGGCGCACGATGCGTCCCTTCCTTCTTGCAGCCAGCCCATTCGCAGGCCTGTTCGGCAGCCTTGCGCGGCCGACGGTCCTCGCCGGGCTTCACGCGGATACGGTCAAAGAATGGTGAATCGAGTTTCATTGCGGTGAGTATGCTGACTTTACGCGACAACCTTCAAGACTTGACATTTTGCGGATCAATACCGTTTTGACAGCCTTGATGCGCCGGAGTGCTTTTCCTAAAAAGCACAGCGCCCTAAAGCGGCCGCAGATTACAGAGTCAAGCAGCCATGCAGACCAAAGATGTCATCACGAAGAAATTGACGGAAGCTTTCACCCCGGAAAGCATTCGTGTGGAAGACGAGTCGCACCTGCATGCTGGTCATGCCGGACACAGGCCGGGCGGGCAAACGCATTACCGCGTCTATATTGTATCGGAAGCCTTCCGCGGCAAGTCTCGCATCGAGCGGCACCGGTCGATCAATGCCGCGCTGGCTGCGGAACTGGCCGGTGGCGTGCACGCGCTTGCCATTCACGCAGCGGCTCCCGGCGAGGGACAATAGTCAGCCAGCCTTGTCGCGAAGCATACGCTTCTCAAACCGACCGACCGTCAATGACGGCTCCGGGTGATGCCCCCTCATCGATAGGCTGAACGGTGCCGCGATCGGCGGCCGGCTCACTCACGCACGCTCTTTGGATAGCTCGGGCACGATTGTCGCTTTGGGTGCAATGACACCCGCCATGGTTTCAGCCATCGCAAGGATACTCTTCGATGTCTCCAAACCTTCGCGGACATAGATGCCCGCTTCATAAGTCGGCAGCGGTGGCAGGTAATGTTCACGCGCGATCTTGAGGTCGGAAGGAACAATGCGTTCCGGCAGAACGAAATAACCGAGCTTGGCACGCAACGCGGCGAGTTGCCCGGCCAGATCCGAAGCCGCGAAGACGATCGTATACTGCAATCCGCCGCTCTCCAGCGCCTCGATCGCCGCCTGATCCGATATGCCATGCGGCCAGCTCAAGAGCGGGATTGGCGCCCCGGGGCTCAGCAGAAAATCACGGGCGCAAACCCAGGAAAGAGGTTCCGACCAGCGATAGACAGGCTGGACGAGAGGATGCCGCGGCGACACGATCAATGCGATATCCAGATAGCCACTCGCCAGACTGCGGGCGAGATCCTGCGACGGCTCGCAGGAGAATTGTACGCGGTCTCCGTCATGGCTATCTCTGCAGGCAACGATAATGTCGGACAATGCGGACGTCGCAAAGACATTCGGGATACCGACACGCAATGATTTCGATACCGCCCCGGAGCCGGACAATGAAAGAATCTGGTCGTTCATCGCCAGAATGCGCCTGGCATAACGACTGACGATCTCGCCCTTCTCGGTCAACGACACACCGAAGGCCGACTTGACGAACACCTCGCCACCGATGAGTTGCTGTAGCCGCTTGATCTGCGCGCTGATCGCCGGCTGCGTCAATCGTAACTGTTCCGCAGATTTCGTGAAGCTGCCGGTCTCCTGAATGCTGACAAACGACCTCAGCAATTCAATCGGTATGTTCAGGCTCTCATGCCGTCGCTGCATTGGACCTGTCCCTCTTCAGCCACCGACCCTGCATCTGCAGGTGTTGAACCAAACAAGATCACAACGGATTTTTACATTTTTGACATCCCACACATTGGTCCTTTGCTCTCCAGAAACTCGGCGACACCCGGCGCATGATCGCACACGCCTCTCTCAAGGGGAGGCATGACGATATCTGCAAGCTGCAGCAAAAGCTCTTGAATCTTTTTCGGATCGATCTGCGGGCTGACGTGAACCGCGCATTGCAGATCGTCGAGAACAGGCAAAAAATTTTCTTGCGCGACTTTCAAGCTCGCTGGAAGCATGCGTCGCGGAACAATGAGATACCCCAGACCAACCTCCGCGGCAGCCATGCGCACATTCAAGTCAGCCGCAACCAGAACGATCTTACAAGGGACATTGGCGTACAATAGGGATTTGATGCCCACTTGATCAATTGAACCTGCCTTCGCCGTGATGAGCGGTAAAGGGGAGCCGGGTCTGGCCAAAACATTTTCAGCACAAGCCCACACCAATGGCTCTTTCCAGGAAAACTCGGTCACGGTGGAAAGACTTTGCTTTTCGATCAGAACAGCGACATCCAAAAAATTCAGAAGCAACGATTTGGCGAGTTCATCCGACGATTCGCAGACAAATGCCGCCGGACGGTGAGGCGTTAGCCGCGCGCAAGCGAGATTTACCTCCTCGAGAAATGCACTGGCATATACGGCAGGGATGCCGATATGCCGTCGATCAGGAGCCCGGCCGGCCTGCGAAATGATCCTGTCGTTCATCTCGAGCATGCGCCGCGCGTAACCGAGCAGAACCCCTCCCTTCTCTGTCAATGTCAACGCAGGGCCGGCACTGAGAAAAAGCTTGTCGCCGATCTGTTTCTGCAACCTTTTGATCTGAGCATTCAGGCCGGCCTGCGTGAGAAGCAAATGATCCGCTGCCTTGGCGATCGAGCCGATGTCAAGGAGGGCCACAAAAGACCGCAACACTTCAACTGAAAGATTCGTCGCTCCCAAATCGTGCCGCATCGCTTGAAACCGCACTACGCTCACGCACAACTGAGCATGTCCGGCACACATCGTTCACGCAACTAAGGACTGCTAATGGTAACCATCTTATTACCATGACTTGAATGTCAATTATCCCTTTTGAAGAACTACTACGACCTCAGAAATATTTATTATGCCGCATTGAAAACGCTTGAGTGATGTCGGGTCGACATTGACCGAGCCGACGCCATGGGCGTGGCCTTAATTGCCCATCGCTTTCGTCAATGGCGTGATGCGTATCGACGTGATGCGATTGCGATCCTTCAACAAGACGCCGAAGCGGAATCCATAAAACGTGAAGGTCTGTCCCACCTCGGGGATCGACCGAGCCTCATGAATCACGAGACCAGCGATCGTCGTCGCACCATCGTCGGGCAATTTCCATTCCATGACGCGATTGAGATCACGGATGGGAACTCCACCGTCGACATGGACCGAACCGTCGGGTTGCGGCCACAGACCGGGTAACTGAGCCTCCCGCTCGTCGGGAATGTCGCCGACAATCTCTTCGAGAATGTCCTCGAGTGTCACCAGCCCCATGACCTCGCCGTATTCATCGACAACCAGCGCCAGCGGTGTTTTGCGGCGCCGAAATGCCTTGAGCTGCTCGATCAGCGGCCGCACCGTCGGCACGAACCAGGGCGGCCGCGCGAGTGACACGACGTCGATCTTCGCGATCTGGCCACGCACCTCCTGAACGGCCACCAAAAGATCGCGGACGTGAAGAATGCCGACAAAATTGTCCGGCCGCCGGCTCCACAGCGGAATGCGCGTGATAGGCAGACCGAGAATGGCCTTCACGACATCTTCGGCCGGCTCGTCCACGCAGACGGTGATCATCTCGGTGCGATGAATCATGACATCGGCGACTTCGAGTTCGCGAAGATCGAGAAGGTCGCGATCGTGCGCTTCGATGACACCGCTCCGATCGGCGTGTCCGCTAGCCACTTCCGGCGCCGAGAGCAGCGACCCATCAATCACGCGGACCTCAAAGCGCATCAGCAGAAAACGGATGATGCGCTCGATACCTCTCAGCAGGGGTGCAATCATATGAACTGCGATATGCACCGGCCACGCGACCGAGAGAGCAACACGCTCTGGTGCATTTGCGGCAATGGCCCTCGGCAAGATCTCGGCAAGAACGACAATGGCGGCCGTCATCAGCACAATGGCGTAGATGACGCCGACAGCACCGAACCACTTCAGGGCCAGGACAGCGGCCAATGACGCCGCTACGACACTGACCGCGCTCCTGATAATCAGAAGACAACCCAGCAATCGGCCGGGGTCAGCCAGCAGCCGATTGACGACCGCCGCCTTCACGCTGCCGGCTTTTTCCATCCGCAGCATGCGCGAGCGGGAACAGGCCGTGAGTGCGGTTTCACTGCCGGAGAAGAAGAACGACAGAGCAAGACAGATCAGAATTGCGAGCAATACTAGCCAGTCTTGAATGTCCATCGATCAGCGCAATTGATCGGCCAGGAATTCCCGAACATCAGCAACATCGATATCCGGAGCAATGAAGCTCTGGCCGATACCGCGCGCCAGGATGAATGTCAGTCTGCCCCGGCGCACTTTCTTGTCCTGGGCAATGAGATCAAGCAGCAGGTCAGTGCCCGGCTTGTCACCTTGCATATCCGAAATGCGAGTCGGCAATCCGACAGTCGAAAGATGCCGGACGACGCGATCTGCATCGGCTTGCGAGCACAGGCCGCGCCGTGCCGAAAACGCAAAGGCCAGGACCATGCCGATCGACACGGCTTCGCCGTGATACAGCCGATCCGAAAAGCCGGCCGCGGCCTCAAGCGCATGGCCGAAGGTGTGCCCCAGATTGAGCAGCGCGCGATCACCGGTTTCGCGCTCATCGCGCGCCACGATCTGCGCCTTCATCCGGCAACTGACGGCGATGGCGTGTTCGCGAGCGGGACCACCGGCGAAGACGTCGCGCCAGTTGCTCTCCAGCCAGGTGAAGAAATCAGCATCACCAATGAGGCCGTATTTCGCGACTTCCGCGTACCCCGCGCGCATGATGCGGACCGGCAAGGTATCGAGCAAGGCGGTGTCGGCAACAACGAGGATCGGCTGGTGGAATGCACCGATGAGATTCTTGCCGTGGCGTGAGTTGATGCCGGTCTTGCCGCCTACCGAGGAGTCAACCTGCGCCAGCAGCGTCGTCTGCACCTGCACGAAGTCGAGTCCGCGCCGCACGGCGGACGCAGCAAATCCGGCCAGATCGCCGATCACACCGCCGCCCAGTGCGATCACCAGATCATTGCGCTCGATGCGCGCCGCGATCAACTCCTCACAGACGCGTTCGAAAACCGGATAGCATT
>JAEYVN010000178.1 GCA_023431725.1 Pseudomonadota bacterium | reverse complement strand
TACCTCGTGGAGGCGATTTCACTCCGCCGATGGACAAAGCGGGACAAGATCCCACACCTGCATGCCCACTTTTCCACCAACTCTGCCGCGGTCGCGCTTCTTGCCCACCGGATCGGCGGTCCAACGTTCAGCTTCACCGCGCACGGACAGCAAGAGTTTGACAATGCGCGGGCCACGTCGATGGCCGAAAAGGTGTCGAATGCGGCTTTCGTCGTGGCCATATCGCACTACTGCCGCGTGCAGCTTGCGCGCGCTGCAGGAATGTCGAACTGGAATAAGCTTCACGTCATACGATCCGGCATCGACCCGCGCCAGTTCGACCTGAGCCGAACGCCATTTAAAGACAATCTGCGGTTTGTTTGCGTCGGCCGCCTGTGCTCCGAAAAAGCGCAGGATCTCCTGATCAGCGCCGTGCGGCAGGTTGTTCGGAAGCACCCAACCGTTCAGATCGACCTGATCGGCGACGGCGAAACGCGAGCCGCAATCGAGGCGGAGATTGCCCGTCACGGCGTTGGCAAGAATGTTACTTTGTTCGGATGGCGCAGCAACGACGAGGTGCGCGAGATCATCGCATCATCTCGCGCTCTTATTCTTCCGAGCTTCGCCGAAGGATTGCCGATCGTCATCATGGAAGCTCTGGCACTCGGCCGCCCCGTCATCTCGACTTTCGTTAATGGCATCCCCGAGCTTGTTGATGAAACCTGCGGCTGGCTCGTTCCGGCCGGCTCGGTCGATCAGACCGCAAGCGCAATCATTTCGGCCATCGAGGCGTCGCCTGAGCAACTCGAGCAGATGGGGCAAGAGGGACGCAGACGCGTTCTGACCAATTACGACATCTTCTCGAATGCCGGCGCACTCAAGGATCTGCTGGCTGCGTCAATGCGTGCACATTAAGCACGTTGCTGATGCTTGAGCGCCGCGCGTAGACTAATGCCGGATATCTAACGTAAACACTTTCCTCAGCTGCGTGGCGGCCATGCCGTTGCAACAGACAACGGCAACGACATATCGGACGATTTTTTGGGATAGACGAAATGCGCGGGAATTTTGCGCAAAATGTCACTTGCCCGGGGTTAGCGTTGGGGCCGGCGCGAGCAACGTATTTGGCACTGCAGAGGCGACATTATGCGGATCGCCTATCTGGTTAACACCTACCCCACGAATAGTCAGACATTCATTCGTCGTGAGATCCAGGCCCTGGAGGCTGCGGGACTCGAGATTGAGCGCTATGCGATCCGCATCTGGCCGGACACGCCGGCCGACGAACAGACCGAAAGCGAACGAAAGCGAACCCGCTATATTCTATCGGGGCGGAAGATGGCGCTTTTCGGCGCCTTCCTCGCCGAGCTTGTTTCAAATCCGGCCGGCTCCCTTCGCGCGATCGGAGCATGCCTCCAGATTCTTCGCAATGCCGGCGGCGGACTTATCCGGCATATCGCTTATCTGCTCGAAGCAGCAACCCTGAAGCGCTGGACGCGCGAAAGCCATGTCACCCATGTTCACGCGCATTTTTCGACCAATGCCGTGACCGTAGCCCTGCTTTGCGAGCGCATGGGCGGCCCAGCTTATAGCTTCACGGCCCATGGACCGGACGAATTCGAAAACTGGGCATCACACTCCTTGACTGAGAAGATTTCCGCGGCTCGCTTTGTTGTGGCGATCTCCGACTATTGCCGGGTTCAGCTGATGCGTGCGGCGGGCAAGGACGCAAGGGACAAGATTTTCGTGGTGCGATGCGGAGTGGACCCGGACGAATTTTCTCTCAGCAAGACGGAGTTCGAGAACAATCTGAACTTTGTTTGCGTCGGCCGGCTGTGTCCGCAAAAGGCTCAAACATTGATTGTCGAGGCGGTTGGCATCATTGCAAAGGATCACCCCGGCGTGAAGGTCATCATGATCGGCGATGGCGAGACACGATCGGAGATCGAGAACCTGATCGGCAAGGCCGGCCTTCATGACAATTTCACGATGCTGGGATGGCGCAGCAATAGCGAGGTGCGGCAGATCATGAGTTCATCCCGGGCTTTTTTGCTGCCCAGCTTTGCCGAAGGATTGCCGATCGTGATTATGGAAGCACTGGCCCTCGGCCGGCCGGTGATCTCGACCTATGTCGCCGGCATACCGGAACTGCTGACACCTGCGTGCGGATGGATCATCCCTGCAGGTTCGGTTGAGGACATTGCCAAGGCCCTGAGAGCGGCAATCGAGACACCGGCCGAAAAACTTGCTGAGATGGGCCGCGAAGGCCGCAACCGCGTCCTCGAGGCCCATGATCAGAAATCCAATATTCTCAAGCTGGACCAGCTTTTTTGCAGGTTCGCCACCAAACCGTGATCGCTTGTAACGACTGAAAACCACGGCCGATGACGTTGCGCTGTAGCTACTCTCCTCGATATGCCATCGATGCGTTTCGTGACACTTGGACGTCGCATTTGTTCGGAACAGGCCAATGTTGAAAGACGGTGTACTGTCCGCACTCCATCACAGCGGCATCATGCCGGCCGTTCGGAGCCTCTTTGCCGGTCCCGGCGCCATTCTGATGTTCCACGAAATTCACCGGAACGTCGATAATGAATTGCGAACGGGAGTCGCAGCACAATTCCTGGATCTTGTGGTCCCCTGGCTCCGGTCGGCCGGTTGGGACATCATCAGTCTGGACGAGGCATCCAGCAGGCTGTCATCAAGCAGCGACAGACGCTCTCGCTTCGCGGTCCTGACATTCGATGACGGATATATCGACAATATGGCGTGCGCCCTTCCAATACTGGAGCGACACCGCGCGCCATTCACTGTCTATATTCCGACCAGTGCGATCGATCGCACCCTCAATTCCTGGTGGATCGGACTTCGCAAAATAATCCAAACGCACGAGAGCATCGACATGCGGCCGATGGACAAGCGGTTTCGATGCGTCAGCCTGGCGGAAAAAGTCAAAACGCTCGTCGACATCGGCGATTGGATCCATCGCGACTATGCAAGGATTGCCGAATTGCGGGCGCTGTTCCACCAGCATCGGATCTCACTGCCTGACTTGAACGAACAATACTTCCTCAACGAGGAACAGCTTAAACAATTCGCCAGATCCCCGCTCGTGACGATCGGCGCGCACACTGTGTCGCATCCTGCGCTTTCGTTGCTGGACGAAAGCACGATCCATCGCGGACTCACCGATAACCGAAACTATCTGGAGTCTTTGCTGCAGCGGCCCGTCAGGCACTTCGCTTATCCCTACGGAAACGCGGGCGACCGCGAGTACGCCGTTGCCGCCAAGGCAGGTTTCGAGACAGCCGTGACGACGCGCAACATGCCAATCCTGAATTTTTCAGACAAAAGTTTTGCTCTGCCACGGCTGGGGATTAGCGCCGACACCCGCCTTGAAAGCCTCGATGCAAAAATCAGCGGTTTGCGCGACGCTCTGCTGCGCCGGCTCCCTTTTCATTAGACGCCGCTAGCCGATAATCCTGGCAACCTCAAAGCAGGCTTTCGCTGCTGATGCGGCGAAACTTGAAGTCGATCTGCCGACCTGACGTATCGACGGCCACGGCACCCGCAATCCCCACGCCGCCGTCAAACCCCGCAAAGCTCCAGTGCGCAAGATCGGTCTCGCCGCGAATAGCGACAGGGACAGCAACTGGCCCGTCCTCGAATATGACTTCGAGACTTTTCATGCCGCCGGCAAGCCCGTGACCAGTGGCCTTCAAGTACGCCTCTTTCATCACCCAAGCCCGGTAAAAGGCTTCGGTCTGCTTCGACGTGGGGAGCGACGCAAACAACGCGGCCTCGCGCGAGTCGAAGATGTCATCCGTGCATGTCCGAGTGTTCGCATTCATCCATTCGACATCGATTCCGATATTGCGCACGCGACCGATCGCCAGCGCGCATGTCCCAGCGCTATGCGAGAGATTGAACGCGACGTCGCAGTCTGCGACGTAGGGCTTTCCGCCTGGATGAGAGGACAGAACAAGAGCGTCAGCGCCGACGCCGCAAAAAGGCGCTAACAATAGCCTCGTGACGCTTCGGCCGGAAATGAACTCCTGCGCCGATACCTTATTGCGGAATTTGCCAGCGCGTGCCCGTTCTTCGGGCGCAAGACATTTGGCCAGCTGCGCGAGTGAGAGGTCCGAAACCAAGGCCGACCAGACCGTAATCTCGACTGTGACCGTATCACCGTCGGGCGACGCGCTCATGCGGGGGACATCAGGCAATGAACCCGCCGACAATGAACCCGCTGACATACCACGTCAGGGGTTTTGGACATCGCAGGTGAATTTTCTTTCGGAATCCGCCCTGTTGGTCTGGGCGCGGGACAACAAGATGCCGAAACAAACATAAGAGATTGGTAACAGCAGCCAGATCAGGAAAGCGTGTCCGCCACCCAATTTGATCGGGAAATGGGTGGTCGCCAAGGTCGCCAGGAAGATCCCAAAGGCGAACGACATTCCGCTGAAGCCGATGATCCCCATTCGGAACGCCAGCCAGCATCCCAAAAGGATCGCCAGCAAATAGAGAGCGAGAAAACCGGTCATGGCTGCGCTGAATGATCCCAGGCCAAGTTGAGGGACGCCGGAGCACTAAAATACGTCACGACGCGGAACTCGGCGCCAACCGAAGCACTGACCGCTATGAATAACAATTAACGTTTACAAAGCGTATTTCGAATTCGTGATCCAATATTGTCATTCAAAAGTTGACGGAAAGTTGACGGCGAACTTAAATTGCGAATCCTTACTGTTTAATAACCATTTTTAAGCCTGTCTATATTTTGAGTTGTATTATGTTGAGCGTTGCACGCGTCCACGAATCGCCGGCACAGCTTCTCAGTAGTACCATAGTGCTGACCGCGGATCTTTTGGCGATCTGCTGTGCGAGCTACGTCGCGGACTATATCTACCACACTCATATCACCCACTCGTTCACGAGTTTTCAGAACGCTTTGGCCAGTGGCTTGGGCGTCGGTTTGATCTATGTCCTCATCTCTTGTTTCGATGATCACAGCCTGAAGTCGCTCACCCGCGTTCCGGGGCGGCGGATTGCATGGCGGTTTATCGTTGCACTCAGCATCTTCCTGCTGGCGATTTTTCTGCTGAAAATCGGGGCGATCTTCTCTCGAGGCCATTTTCTGTGTTTTGCGGTCGGTGGCCTGATCGCGCTCCTCGCCAATCGCCAATTGTTCGCCATCGCCGTCAGATCAGGACTCGTGAGCGTTGCATTCAAGCCGCAGCGGCTTGCCCTGATGGGCAACTCTGGCGAGTTGAAACGCGCCCGTCAGGAACTTCTGTTTTCGCCATCCCAGTTCGACGTAGTTGAAACGCTCGACATTGACGTTGCCGGGATATCGTCGGCTTTGGATCGCGCGATCGCCTTGAGCCGCAGCGGCTCGATCGACGCAGTCATGCTTGCGATGCCCTGGGCGGAGAGTGGCAAGCTTGAAAATCTTGTCGCTGATCTGCGAGAACAGGCGCTTCCGATCATGCTCCTGCCGGATGCGGCAATGTCGCGCTACATCGCGCACCCCGCAGTCCCGCTGTCGGCACTGCCGGCCTATGTCATCAAACGCGCTTCGCTGACCCCGTTCGAGCAGTTGCTGAAGCGGACGGCTGACGTGATGGTCGCGCTGTTGGCGCTTGCGATTACATGGCCGATCTTCATTCTCGCGGCCGCGGCCATCAGGCTCGAGTCCGGTGGACCTGTCTTTTTTCGTCAACGCCGCGCAGGCTTCAACAGCCGCGAATTCACGATCTACAAGTTCCGCACGATGATCGTCTGTGAGGATGGTCGCGCCTCCGTTCGTCAGGCGACGAAAAACGATCCTCGCCTGACTGCCGTCGGCTCGTTCCTGCGCAAAAGCAGCATCGATGAATTGCCGCAACTGTTTAACGTGTTGCGCGGTGACATGTCGATCGTAGGTCCCCGGCCGCATGCCGTGGCCCACGATCGCGAATGGGCGCAGGCTATCAAGTTCTATGCGCGCCGGCATCACATCAAGCCCGGCATCACCGGACTTGCGCAGGTGAACGGATATCGCGGCGAGACGAATACGGATGACAAGATAGAAGAACGCGTGCGCTGCGATCTGCAATATATCGACAACTGGAGCTTCTGGCTCGACATTCAGATCATGGCCAAGACGCTCGTCGTGTTCGCATTTCAGAAAAACGCTTACTGAAAAACGACATCGAATCCGTCGAAAGCCCAGCCGCGCACGGCCTGCAAGCGCTGCAATCGCGCTTATGCTTCTGGAGCGCGCCATGGCGGGCACAGCCTGCAATTTCTCAAGCTCGCACCGGAGCGCCGCGGAACGGACATCAGTTCGTCGAAGAAAGCATTCAAGCCAGAGCGGTTGGGATCGGCCTGCCCTTACAACCGGAGCGGCTCATAACCTGGATAACCGGGGCTGTCGCTGGAAAGCAGTCTCGTGGCTGCGGGGCCGCCGCGGCATCGTCTCCCGGATTGCCGGACACCCGCTTGCCGCGCCAAAAAGCCGGCCCTGCGATGTTTCCAAGGATGCGTCATCGGACGATGACATCGGCCTTGCGAGGGTACGATCTCGGTGGTCCTCCCGCCGAAAAGCGAGAAGATCGTCAATTTTCCACCCTGAAAAAGGGAGTGGTGCCCAGGAAAGGACTCGAACCTTCACGGCCGTTAAGCCACTGGCACCTGAAGCCAGCGCGTCTACCAATTCCGCCACCTGGGCAATGCGCGTGTCATAAGAGGCGTTGTCTGTTGTTGTCAACGACAGGACACCTGTACAGGGGAAAAACCTTGCGGTATCTCGCACGATGACGCGCGGGAAGCGATTTCAAGGCGGCAATTCATGGCTCTGCAGACCAATTCCGACACTCTGATCACCATTTTCGGCGGCTCAGGCTTCCTCGGCCGCCATGTGGTGCGCGCCCTGGCCAAGCGGCGCTACCGGATTCGCGTCGCCGTCCGCCGGCCGGAACTGGCCGGGCACCTGCAACCCCTCGGCACCGTCGGGCAGATCACCGCCGTGCAGGCGAATCTGCGCTATCCGCGCTCGGTCGATGCGGCGGTGCGCGACGCGCATGTCGTCATCAACCTGGTCGGCATCCTGTTCGAACGGGGCCGGCAGCGTTTCGATGCCGTCCAGCATTTCGGCGCCGAACAGGTCGCCCTGGCCGCTGCGGCCTATGGCGCACGCGTCATCCACGTCTCCGCGATCGGCGCCGACGAGCATTCAACCTCGCTGTATGCCCAGGCCAAGGCCAAGGGCGAGCACGCCGTCCGGGCGGCCTCACCGGAGGCCATGATCGTGCGTCCCTCGATCGTGTTCGGGCCGGAGGACGATTTCTTCAATCGCTTCGGTTCGATGGCGCGCATGCTGCCGTTCCTGCCGCTGGTTGGCGGCGGCGAGACCAAATTCCAGCCGGTCTTTGTCGGCGATATCGCCGAAGCGATTGCCAATGCCGTCGAGAAGCGTACGGGCTTCGGCACCACCTACGAATTCGGCGGCCCGGAAGTGAAGAGCTTCCGCGAACTGATGGAATTCGTCCTGGCCACGACCGAGCGGTCGCGGCCGCTCGTTCCGGTGCCGTTCGCATTGGCCAAGCTGCAGGCCTCGGTCCTGCAATTCCTGCCGAACCCGCCGCTCACGCCCGATCAGGTCGAACTGCTGCGCCACGACAATGTCGTGTCGAGCCACGCGATCCGGGAAGGCCGGACGCTGGAGAGCTTCGGCATCATGCCGGCGTCGTACGAGGCGATCGTACCGAATTACCTGTGGCGCTTCCGCAAGACCGGCCAGTTTCGCGCCGGCCGCCTCGCCTGACACGCGCTCGGCTGATCAAAAGCCCAGCGCAAGAAACACGAGACCGATACTGCCGACGACAACGCGCCACCACGCGAACAACCCGAAACCGTGGCGCGAAACATAGTCGAGGAACGTCTTCACGACGAAGAAGCCGGCGACGAACGAACAGATGAACCCGATCGCCACCAGCGTGATGTTGTGCGACGACATCTGGTCGTGGTTCTTGTAGAGATCGTAGGCGAAAGCGCCGGCCATCGTCGGCATGGCCAGGAAGAACGAGAATTCCGCAGCCGAGCGCTTGTCCGCTCCGAACAGCATCGCCGACACGATGGTCGCACCCGAGCGCGAGACGCCGGGAATCATTGCAAGGCACTGGCAGAAGCCGATGCCGAGATACATCGGCAGCGTGAACTTTGTGGCATCGTGGAATTTCGGCTTGAGCTCGAGCTGATCCACCCACAGCAGCACGGCGCCACCGGCGATCAGCGTGAAACAGACCACCCAGACGTTGAAGAGGTAATCCTTGATGATCGAATGGGCGAGCGCGCCGATAATGGCGGCCGGCAGAAACGCGATCAGCACGCCGATCACGAAGCGGCGGGACGATGGATCGGAAAACATGCCAAGAAAGATGCGCCACAGCTTGGCGAAGTAGATCGAGAGAATGGCGAGGATGGCGCCGAGCTGGATCAAGACCACGAAGGTCTTGCCGAAATCATCGTCGGTAAATCCGAGAAACCGCCCGAGCAGCAGGAGGTGGCCGGTCGACGAAACGGGCAGGAACTCGGTCAAACCCTCGACAATGCCGAGAATAGCCGCCTTGATTATATCGCTCATGAAGGTCCCGACGTGGCGCTAGATCATGATGCCGAAAAGTGCGAAGCGGCTTTCGGGCATCATCATGCTCAATTTACTGGAGTAGATCACGTTTTATGGTTTTGGATCGAATCGATCCGCTACCATCGTCATCTAGCGAAGAATCAAATTGACCAATATTTGTCGCCCGGTCCCGCATCGTGGGCAACGGAATTCCCAGCCATTCAACCATTTGCCTCTTTTTACCCCATCATCCGTGGCATTATCGCCGCGAATCGCAAGGCCGCATGCTGACTCTCTTCCATCATCCCTTCTGTCCCCATTCGCGCTTCATTCGTCTTGCACTCGGCGAATACGCGCTCGATCCGGTGCTGGCTGAGGAATACGTGTGGGAACGGCGGGAGGAATTCCTGTTGCTCAACCCGGCCGGGCAGATCCCGGTGATGATCGAGGAAGGGTATCCGCCGATTCCGGGCGCGGGCGTGATCGTCGAGTTTCTGACCGAGAAATATGGCTCGACCGAGGACGGCATGGGCCGCGATCTGTTGGGCAAGCGGATTTCCGAACGCATCGAGGTGCGCCGGCTGGTCAACTGGTTCAACGAGAAGTTCTTCACCGAGGTCTCGCATCCGCTGGTGACCGAACGCGTCTACAAGCGCCAGATGCGCGAGCACCATGGCGGCGGCTCACCCGATACGGACGTGATGCGCGCCGCGCGCCGCAACATTCGCTACCATCTTGCTTATGTCGGCTGGCTCGCAGGACAGCGTGACTGGCTCGCCGGCGAGAACCTGTCCTATGCGGATCTTGCTGCAGCCGCGCATCTGTCGGTGATCGATTATCTCGGCGACGTTCCGTGGACCGAAAACGATCACGCCAAGCAATGGTATGCGCGCGTCAAGTCGCGGCCCTCGTTCAGACCGATCCTTGCCGAGGTGTCGGCGGCACTGCCACCGGCGTCGCATTACGCCGATCTCGACTTCTAGATCGCGTTTTTCGAAGCGCAGCGAAGATTCGTCCGTGTCGCGCGAGCGTCGAAGCAAAAGTGCTGCGACGGCGATCGACGGCGCTCAGGATTGGCGCTGGCTGGATGTCACGGCACGTGATTTCGGTCCCGGGCCGCGCATGTAGTGGCGCTCGGGGCGATATTTTTTGCTGGTGCCGAGATGTTTCAGCAAGGATTGCAGCGCGGAAGTGAGTTTCCAGATCATCATCTTATCGTTGTATTATTGTCGCACGCGCGCCGTGGTGCGCGAATGGTTAACGTCCGATTACCATCATGGAATTCCGGCATCATCGTAGCGATCAAAAGGAAAAGTCTCGTTAACACCTGTGAAGATGGGGCGGCAACGTGACGGTGATGCCACACCATCGAATCTCATGACCTATTGAAGACCGGCGGTGGTATAACCATTCGGTTATTACAGGCCGACGCATGACCGAAACCCGCATTCGTTTTCGTCACCTTCAGTGCTTTCTCACGATCGCCCAGTTGCGCAGCGTCGGTGCCGCCGCCGACACGCTGGCGATCACCCAGCCCGCGCTGTCAAAGACGCTGCGCGAGCTTGAGGATGCACTCGGCGTCAAACTCTTCCAGCGCGACAAGAAAGGCATGATGCTGACTCGCTTCGGCGAAATCTTCCTCCAACATGCCGCGACCAGCATTGCCTCGCTGCGGCAGGGCATCGACAGCATCAAGCTGGCCGGCAATACCGGCGGTCTTGTTGTGGCTGTCGGCGTGATGCCGAATGTTGTCTCCGGCGTGATGCCGCGTGTCGTCGATCTGTTCAAACGGGAAGCGCCGAACACGACGGTTCGCATTGCGACCGGCAGCAACGCCCAGCTTCTCGATCAGTTGCGGCTGGGAGAACTCGATCTCGTGCTCGGCCGGCTGGCGCAGCCGGAATACATGATCGGATTGTCGTTCGAGCACCTTTATGTCGAGTCTCTGGTTCTGTCCGTCAGAGCAGGGCATGCTCTGACGACGATGGCCCGCTTCCGCCTGAAAATGATCTCGGACTATCCCTGGATCCTGCCGCATCATGGAACGATCATTCGCATGGAGACGGAGCGGTTTCTTCTCTCGCATGGCATCGCCATGTCGCCGAACATCGTCGAGACCACCTCCAACGACTTCGGGCGCAGCTATCTGCTTTGCAGCGATGCAATCTGGTTCACCCCGTTGGGAACGGTTGCGACGGCCATTGAAGACGGCAAAATCGTTCTGCTTCCGCTCGCCTCCGGCAGCATGGAAGGGCCGGTCGGCATTACAGTGCGAGCAAATGCAACCTCGTCCTCTTCCACCGCGCTGATGATCGAAGCCATTCGTCGCGTCGCAGCAAGCCGCAATGACGCCAGACCATAACCAAACCGGCATGGGCCCGATCGAAAATATCATTGTCTTTCGGCCATCGCCCGCGCGACACCATTCCGGCGCGGTCAGCCCGCTGCTC
>JAEYVN010000141.1 GCA_023431725.1 Pseudomonadota bacterium | reverse complement strand
CGAGCCGAACGCCACATTCAGCCGCAACCAGGCGGACGAATTCTCGATCGCCTTGCCGTTGTTGCGGGCCAGGAACGAGCCCGACATGAATGCGACCTTCAGGTCATGCGCGTCGGCAAATTTCTCGATGCGTTCTGGCGAAATGACGCTCACATGACCGAAGCGTCCGGCCTTCCTCCTGAGGCGGTTCTCATAGCCGAGATCGGCGAAGATCTTCGGCATGGTCGGCGAGCCGCCGGTCATGATGCCGTCCTGCTTCAGGAATGGCAGAAAGGCCGCAAGACAGGCTTCCGGCGTGTGCAGGTGCTCCAGCAGGTGCAGGAAGATCATCGCGTCGTATTTGCGGTCGAGCGGCGGTCGCGCGCTGCCGTCGACATTGAACGCGGTGTAACCGCTGTAGCCAAGGGCGAGAAGTTGCGCCTCATCGGCCTTCACATCGACAGCGTGCCATGTCGAAGCAATATCAGGAATGCCGCGCTTCGACGTCGGGTCCATGAACGCCAGCATCTGACCGCGATCGACGCCCACTTCCAGCACATCGATGGGGCGGCCAAGTTTCCGAGCGTGCGCTTCGAGAAGATGGCGGATGAACCAATAGCGCAGATAGCGCAGCGGATATTTCGTGACGTTATCCCCCGGATGGAAGTCTGGCATCATCCGCTCGACAACGGAGAACGCATTAACGCTCCAGCCGGCCGGCCAGTAAGGCGATGGAATCGCAATGGACGTTTTTTGCATGTCTTGGATTTACGGGACTTGGATTTACGGGATTATGGCCACTGGAATGAGGATCGCCGCAACCACGAGATTGGCCATGGCCATCTTGCGCGAGCCGCCGCGAAATATTGTCACGACGGCCATCATGACGAGCAAAATAATGAGGGCTTGTGTGGCGAGCGCCTCAAGGCCGGTCATGAGAATGAAGCCGAGGAAAGCGAGGGCAATGCCTGAACCGTAGCGCCCATGCAGGCCAATGCCGCAACGATCGAAGAAGCTCTTGACTGCGAAATTCCCGGTCAGGATCAGCGCAGACATGAGAAGAAGAACAAACGGCAGTGCGTAGTCGAGGAAGACAAAGGGGCCGCTGAAGAGAGGTAGGATTGCCACAGAAGGTTCCAGCGCATGCTTAAGTTGGATGTCGCTGCTTAACAGGCTTCGGACCGGACAGGCAAGGATACTGGTGGCAGCCTCAGGTACGGGGTGGCCGGCGGCGCTCGTGGAACCACGCACGGTAATTGGTCATCTTGGCGCGCTGGGCCTGTGGTGCATTGCGCTTGCAGGTTGCAGATTCCTCGCTCTTTGGCGGTGCGCCCCATCGCAATTCGACGCAGTCGTTCACGTTGTAGGCCATTTCGAGGTCAGCAATGCGGTCGATCACATCCTTGACGGTCAGCGTCCATTGCGAGCCGTCGCTGCGTGGATACGAGAATTTGCGCGACGACAGTTCGGCGGCGAGCACGCGTTCCAGTTCGGCCTTCACATCGCCGGCCGTCTTGCCGGCCGGCATGGCATAGCGCTCGGGCCGCCGCATCACGCGATCGGGGAAGCCGCGCACGACATCCATGGCGATCAGTAGACGCAGATCGCGGGAAGGCGTCGCGAAATCCTCCCAGGCGCCGGTGGTCTCGAAGATCGCGGCACCTTCGGGCATGCTGGCGTCGCCCTTGCCGCTGTTCTGGAATTTGCGTCCGTTCTCGACCGATGTCACACGCGCGCGCACCTGCTCATCGAGCGAGGTGATCGCTTCGGTCATCGCCCGCACCGGGTCGAGCGGCGACGGCGACATCACGTCGTCCATGCGATCGTAGAAGGCTTCGACGGTAAGCTTGGTTTGTTCGAGCGAGGCGTCGGCATAATGCGGGTTCTTGTTGATCTCCGCATTGGTCAGCCGACGCAGATTACCGCCCTTGTCACGCACGACTGGCCGAAAGCGTTTGAAGCCGGCATCGCCGAGCGCTGGCTCCTGCGCGAACAGGAAGTTGCCACGCCAGAAGCGCTTGCGCGCAACCGTTCCGTCGGGCTGTGCATCGACAGCAAGGAACACACCGGCGCTGCCATCCGTTTGCGCGACGCGCCGCGCGATCACCAGCAGGTGCCCGTATGGATCAGCGTAGACCGTGCCGGGCCGCAGGTTATCTTCGGTGAGCGGGACGGGATAGAAATCAGCGGTGTCGTCGGTCGCGCGCGTGCGGCCTGCGCCGGAATGAACGCCGTCGCCCACGCTCCATTTCAGATAATGCCCGAAACCCTGAACAAGTCCGGCCGGCCGTGGCGGTGGTCCCTTGGGCTGCTTGCTTGCGGGAGTGGCGGACGATGGCGGCACGGCAATCCCCGGTGTGGCCAAAGCCGGTCTTTGCGCCGGCTGGCGGAACACTCCGAACGAACCGCCCGATGCACTGGCCGTCGCGGTTGGAGTGTTGGATGACGACGCATCGGCCGCAGCAATCAGATCTTCGGGTGCTTCGCGACGCGGTTCCTCATTCTGGATGTTCCACCAGACCGGACATCGCGGCGGCTGGCCGCCGCCGCCACGCGTACACTTCGCGTAGCCGAACGGCAGTCCCATCTTGAAGGCAAAATAGGCGCGCAGGAAGTAGGGAAGGTCGGCGCAGTCCGGACGAATGAAAAGTCCGGCCTGATCTTCACCAAGCCCGAGATGATTGAACAGGAAATTGCGCGAGCGATCGCGCAGCACGACATGCAGTGCCGGCCATGTCGGCGATGCATCGAGTGGCGCATCGAACAGCTTTTCGATCCAGGCTGAGTAAAGGTTCTCGGTCTCGCGATTCCATGAATTGCGCACTGGCCAGACGCTGCCCTGTGACGCGCGTGGCTTAGCGGGTTCGGTATTATGCACAACGATCTCGCGCGTGACCGTCGCGCATTCGGACGATGCGCGATCGCGTACGAGCCTGGCCTGCCATGTTCCCGCTGCGGGAGAGGCGACTTCGGCGAGCCAGAAGTACGGTGGGCCGCCCATCCGTTCGCGCGATTTGGAGACGACACTTCCGTTCGGTGCGATCAGTGAGAATTCGCCCTCGACAGGTTTTTCGGCCGCGATCATGACGCGCAGCGGTGCGCCTTTCCAGGGGGCGACAGGCGAGGGCAGGACTGCAATGTCAACGAGTTCGGGGCAGGAAGCCCGTGTTGTCTGTGCCGTTGCGTTCGCAGAGAAAAGCGCGACGAAAGCCGCACTCGCGACAGATAACGCAGCCGCCGTAGCGGAACGAAATGGGTGCCAACGAACCATGGAATTGTCCCCCCGTACGTTCAATGGGTAGCCGGATGCTTTGGCGGAATCTTGGCACAGATAGATAGGGAACTTCTTACCGCAGGCGCACGCTCATGCAAAATTCCCAGCGATTCCAAGGCTGCTCGTCAAGCCTCGGGAGTTGGTTTTTAATTTCGACTGAAGACCAAACGATGGGTGCCGTCAGTACGGTGTCGCTGCGCATTAATGTGCGATGATCAGCACGGCATGAGAGTTCCATGTCAGTTTGTCGTCGACATTTCCGCTCCTGCATTCGCGAAATCCCGCGCTATTAGCGTGAATTAAATTGCGCTGACGCATTCGAAATTTCGAACGTTGCGGCAACAAAACATCGCTGCTGTGCGGACTTCGCGACGTTCAAAATCCCTTACGACAATACCCTGTTAAATAATTCTGCCTAGTGATGGGACATTCGCTCGATCACGTCTGCAATGGCTGCGACCTTGCTGCTGATTGATGTCTTCCGCGTCCGCCTTGCAAGCCCACACGCAATGGCGAAGCAGCACAGGAGAAATTTAATCATGAAGCGTCGCGATTTTCTTCTTGGTGCATCCGCGCTCGGCTTTGCTTCGCCGTCGCTGTTCAAGGCTGCCGTTTCCCCTGTGCAGGCACAGGAAGCCGCGCCGGCCGGTGCGCGCATCGTGCGTGCTGCGATCTTCCCGGCCATCGGCTTTTCGCGCGTGGGCAATGGCGATGAATGGTTCCTTGCACCGGAAGTGCCCGGCCTGATGAACGAGCCTGCTGGCGGTTTCAAGGAAGGCCCGAACCGCATCAAGAAGCAGGTTCAGCGCTTCCGTGTGTATGGCTATGACGATCAGGGGCGCGTGGTGCGCGAACTGGGTGCCGCTGATGGCTTGCGCTGGACGGTGCATGTCGCAAACACGAAGGCCGCCTGGTATGGTTATTCGAATGCGATGGACGGTGGCGACAACGCTCCCGGAATTCCCGGTGCGCTCCGCAATGCATCGATCACAGACCCCGTTGTTCGCGAAGAAATGCTGGTCATCAATGCCGGGCCGGTCCGCATCGATGGCGCCTCAAAGAATGCCGATGGCCGCGACGTGGCCTTCAGCATGGCCGGCCAGTTCTGGAAGAAGATCCCGGTGGCGCTCGGCCATTTGCGCACTGACGATGCCGGACGCCTGCTGGTTTTCCCTGCAACCGGGGTTTCCAATTCCGCGTTGCCGCAGAATCCGGTGCGGGATTTCACCAACAACGACGGATGGCATGACGATTGGTGCGATGGCTGGGTGAAAGCCACGATCCGCGTCGGCAACACAGACATCGATTGCGATCCGGCCTGGGTGGTGTGCTGCGGCCCGAAATTCGCTCCGCAGATCGAGCCGATCGTGACGCTTTATGATGCGGCGCGTGAAGCGATGATCGCCTCCGGTCACATGAAGGCGCCGTCGGGCGCCGTGTCATTCCGGCGCGATGTGCTGCCGATCCTGCGGCGCTCGGGCATGATGCAATGGGTGGCGCAGGCCTCCTATCTCAGCGAAGCCTGGATCGGCGTGCCCGATCTGTCCGATCCCGAGGTCATCAAGTCGCTGGCCGATCCGGCCGAAAAGGCGCGCGCTGCACGCGGCAAAGTGCTGGCCGCATTCCGCAAGCCGGGCGGTCAGGACATGCGTGTCGATGCCTTGCCGCCGATGCTGGGCGATGGCGTCAACTTCCCCGGCAGCCCGACCGGCTGGCTGACGTTGACCAAGACGCAACACGAAATCCTGAGCCATTGGGCCAAGGGCGCGTTCACCAACGACCTCAATGATGCGGCGGCCGATGCCATCGAGAAGCTCGACGACATGCCGTTGTCGCAGCGGCCGGAAGCATTGACCCGTGCGGCGCTGGATGCCTGTTCGGGTGGGGCCTTCCATCCCGGAGTCGAGATCACCTGGCCCGTTCGTCACGCAGCGTTGTATCGCTCGACGAAGGAAACGCCGCTGCCGTTCCGCGTCGCGATCTCGAACCGGAAAAGCCTCGTTCAGGACGTGGGCTTCCAGCTCAATCCGCAGAACGTGTTCGCCGGGCATCCAGATCGCCGCGACGTCGGCGCACCCGTTGGTCCGCAGGCGCCTGGCGATCTCACCCGCTGGATGGGCGTGCCGTGGCAGGGCGATGCGTTCAGCTGTCAGTCGGTGTTGACGACCGAAGGGTTCCCGACGCCGGTGTGGTGGCCCGCACTGCTTCCGGTCGATGTGCTGCCGGAAGGCTTCTACAAGCAGATGATGCGCGCCGATCTCTCGGCCGAGGAACGCATGCGCTTCTATCATGCGCGCGTGGCGTGGTCGCGCGGCGCTGCCGGCACCGGGCTGCATGTCGAAGCGAGCTATACGGATGGTCTGCGCCGCATGATCGACTTGTGGACGCAGATGGGCGTCGTTGTGAAGCGCGCAGGACCGAAGGATCTGCCTGGCGTACCCAAGGAAATCTACGTCGAAGTGCAGCGCGGTCCGCTGGAACTCGGCGTGAACAAAGACCGCATCTAGGTTGAGATGCATCAGGTCGCGATTCTGGGTGCAGGCATGGCTGGCATGGCCTGCGCCCGTGCCCTTTTGCAGCGGGGATATCGCCCGCTTCTGATCGCGCCTGAACAGGACGTCGCCAATCGCGGCGAGACATTGTCGTTTCGCGCATCACCATATCTGGAGATGCTTGGCTGGCGCGATCTGCTGAACGACGAGATGGCGATCGCCTGTCAGGGACGTTATTCGGTGTGGGGCGGCTCCGCTCTGCGCCAGGATACGTTCCATC
>JAEYVN010000137.1 GCA_023431725.1 Pseudomonadota bacterium | reverse complement strand
CCACCCATGGTCTGGCCTGGCTCGCGACCTATGTCGAGGCTTTGCGCCAGCTCGCCGCCTATGCGTCGCGGATGCAGGCGGAAGGCAAGTTCGGCGAGATCGAAGAGCTGCAGGTCCGTATCGGCTTCGGCGAGTATCTGGCGCAGATCTTCGGCGGCATCCCGATGAGCCAGGGCGAGATCCTGCGCCTCTCCGACCTCGGCTTGTCACTAGTGGACGTTGCGGCACGGGTCACACCCGTCTGCCAGTTGCTGATCGATACCGGCAACACCGCTGCGCGGCGTGCGCGACTGGCAGAACTGATCAACGATCATCAGGAGCCGACTTACGGCAATGCGGGTCTCGACGAGACGCTGGAGGCGATCCGCGAGGAGATGCGGAAATTCTCGGCGAGCGAAGTCGCTCCCTATGCGCAGCAATGGCATCTGAAGAACGAATACATTCCGCTCGATGTGATTTCGCAGATGTCCGAACTCGGCGTGTTCGGGCTGACGATGCCGGAAGAATTCGGCGGCATGGCGCTCGGCAAGGAATCCATGTGCGTCGTGTCGGAGGAATTGTCGCGCGGCTATATCGGCGTCGGCTCGCTCGGTACGCGGTCGGAAATCGCAGCCGAACTCATTCTCGGCAGCGGCACCGAGGAGCAGAAGCGCAAGTGGCTGCCGTTGATTGCATCGGGCGAAATCCTGCCGACGGCGGTCTTCACCGAACCGAATACAGGGTCGGATCTGGCATCGTTGAAGACCCGCGCCGTGCGTGAAGGCGATGTCTACAAAGTCTACGGCAACAAGACCTGGATCACGCATCCGGTGCGCGCCGACCTGATGACGCTGCTGGTGCGGACCGATCCGAAGCAAAGCGGTTATCGCGGCTTGTCGATGTTGCTGGCCGAGAAGCCGCGCGGCGACGATGGCAATCCCTTTCCGGCGCCCGGCATGTCGGGCACCGAAATCGAAGTGCTCGGCTATCGCGGCATGAAGGAATACGAGATCGCCTTCGACGGATTTGAGGTGAAGACCGAAAATCTGCTCGGCGGCATTGAAGGCGCCGGCTTCAAGCAATTGATGCAGACGTTCGAGGCGGCACGCATCCAGACCGCTGCGCGGGCGATCGGTGTCGCTCAGGCAGCAATGGATCAGGGCTTGGCCTATGCGCAGCAACGCTCGCAATTCGCGCGTCCGATCATCGAATTCCCGCGCGTCGCCGACAAGCTGGCGATGATGTCGGTCGAAATTCTGATCGCCCGGCAGCTGCCCTATTTCGCCGCGCGGCAAAAGGATTCCGGCCGCCGCTGCGATCTCGAAGCCGGTATGGCCAAACTACTGGCGGCGCGTGTGGCTTGGGCAGCGGCCGACAATACCGTTCAGATTCACGGTGGTAACGGTTTCGCGCTCGAATTCCCCGCCTCGCGTCTCTTGTGCGACGCGCGCATCCTCAACATCTTTGAAGGAGCGGCGGAAATTCAGGCGCAGGTTATCGCCCGACGGCTACTGGACGGCAGCAACTGACGTCCGTGCAAGATCGTCGATGAAAGGAGTGAATCCCGCGGCGGCGTAACGCAGAAACCGATTTCCTGCTTGTGCGTTGATCGATCGCAAGGCGGATTGCCGGGCATGGTTTTTCATGTCCATCCGCAAGGAGGGAATTCCAATGACATTGCCGAAATGTGTGAAGATCGCTGCGGGCGAGTGGGTCGTCGTGTGCGACGGGAGCAAGGCACTGTTTCTGCAAAATGCGGGGGATTCGATGTTTCCGAATCTGCAAACGCGTGACGTGCTGGAGCAGAAGGTGCTGCCCACCAGCGCGATCGGCACCGACGCGCCGGGCCGTGCGCATTCGTCTGTCGGCTATGGCCGCTCGGCCGTTGAGCAGACCGATTTTCACACGCAGCAGGAAGATGAATTCCTGCGTTCGGTCATAGCCAAACTGGATAGCATGCTGCAGGCCGGGCAAATCAAAACCATCATCCTGGTTGCGCCACCGCGCGCCATCGGCGTTCTCCGGCAGGGCTATTCAAACGCCCTCAAGCAGGCCGTGCGCGAGGAAATCCAGAAGGATTACGTGAGAATGCCGGTTTACGAGATCGAGAAGCATCTCGCGGCCAAAGTCACCGTCTGACAAGTGCTGGCTCCAAGCCCCATCGCTCTGCAAGGCGGATACCCGTTTTTGCAGGGCGTTTCGGGTCGCGCCCTGGTGGTGCTGCCGCCGGACCGGTGCTAGGAAGCCCGGATGTCCAATATCTTCTATCATCTTGTGCCGTTCGCCATCGGCGCCGTCGCCATTGTCCTGCTGCTGGGTCTCTTCAACATGATGCGCGGTGGCTCGCCCCACACCTCGCAGAAGCTGATGCGGGCGCGTGTGGTGCTGCAGTTTGTGGCGCTGGTGATTATCATGGCCGCCCTGTGGATGATGGGGCGATAGGCGCGAATGGTTGTCCTGAACAAGATCTATACCCGCACCGGCGATGACGGCACGACGTCGCTCGGCTCCGGTGAGCGGCGCAAAAAATACGATCTGCGCGTGGCCGCTTACGGCACGCTGGACGAGGCCAATGCCGCCATCGGTATCGTGCGGCTGCATACGGCCGGCGATCCGGTTCTCGATGCGATGCTGTTGCGCATCCAGAACGACATTTTCGATGTCGAGGCCGACCTCTGCATCCTCGACGACGCCAAGGGCAAGGGGCCGGGCGGCGCCAAGCTCAACGTCACCGACAAGCAGGTCCAGTGGATCGAGCAGCAGATCGACACGTTGAACGAAAGCCTGCAGCCGCTGCGATCCTTTATCCTGCCGGGGGGAACGCCGGCCGCCGCCTATCTGCATCTGGCGCGGACCATCTGCCGGCGCGCGGAGCGGCTGATGATCGAATTGCGCGACCAACCGGGGGAAACAGTGACGCCGGAGGCAATCCAGTACGTCAACCGGCTGTCGGACTTCCTGTTCGTGGCCGGCCGGCATGCCAATGACAAAGGGACGCAGGACGTGCTCTGGCAGCCGGGGCAGCACCGGTGAGCCATCCTTCGGCGCGCAAAGGGGTTTCCGCAGGCCGGGCTGTTTGCAAGCGGAGGATATCCCTTGCCTGAGGGAGCAGCCATGCCGTTGACACCCTGCCAATCCCTCTCTTACTTAGCCGCCGATTTCGCAGCTGCGAAGGGTTGAAACATGAAGATTCTCGTGCCCGTCAAACGGGTTATCGATTACAACGTAAAGGTGCGGGTCAAGTCCGACGGTTCCGGGGTTGAACTCGCCAACGTCAAGATGTCGATGAATCCGTTCGACGAGATCGCGGTGGAAGAGGCGATCCGTCAGAAGGAAGCCGGCAAGGCGACCGAGATCGTGGCGGTGTCGATCGGACCGGCCCAGGCCTCCGAGACCATCCGCACGGCTCTGGCGATGGGTGCCGACCGCGGTATCCTGGTCAAGGTCGATGCCATGCCGGAGCCGCTGGCCATCGCCAAGATCCTCAAGGGCATCGTCGAGGCGGAGCAGCCGGGCCTGGTGGTCCTGGGCAAGCAGGCGATCGACGACGATTCCAACCAGACCGGCCAGATGCTGGCGGCTCTGCTGAACTGGCCGCAGGGCACCTTCGCCTCCAAGCTGGTGATCGAGGGTGACGGCATTGCCGTGACCCGCGAGGTCGACGGCGGCCTGCAGACGGTGAAGCTGAAGAGCCCGGCGATCGTGACGACCGATCTGCGCCTGAACGAGCCGCGCTACGCCAGCCTGCCGAACATCATGAAGGCCAAGAAGAAGCCGATCGACGAGAAGACCCCGGCCGATTACGGCGTCGACGTGAAGCCGCGTCTGGAAATCCTGAAGACCGTCGAGCCGGGTGGCCGCAAGGCCGGCGTGAAGGTCGGCTCGGTGGCTGAACTGGTCGAGAAGCTGAAGAACGAAGCAGGAGTTCTGTGATGACGACTCTGCTGATCGCAGAACACGACAATGCGTCGCTGAAGGACGCAACCGCCAAGGCGCTGACCGCGGCGAAAGCGCTGGGCGGCGACGTGCAT
>JAEYVN010000590.1 GCA_023431725.1 Pseudomonadota bacterium | reverse complement strand
CTTCAAGGGCAAGGTGGTCGGTCAGGACCTGACCAAGTGGCCGGATCAGCTCGACTTCTCGGCTGAATTGTCGAAGGCCCGCGCCGCCAATCCGGATGCCATCTTCGTGTTCTATCCGGGCGCGTCGGGCGTGCAGTTCCTGACGCAATATGCGCAGGCCGGTCTGAAGGACAAGATCCCGCTCTACACCGCCTTCACCGTCGACGAATTGTCGCTGCCGCTGCAGAAGGATCTCGCCGTCGGCGTGCCGGGTGCCCAGCAATGGGTGCACGATCTGCCCAACGACCAGAACAAGAAGTTCGTCGCAGACTACCGCAAGAAATATCCGGGTCTGCGCCCGACCTATTACGGCGCGCAGGCTTATGACGCGGCTCAGCTGATCAACAGCGCGGTCGTTGCGGCGAACGGCGACCTGTCGAAGAAGGACGCGATGCGCGATGAAATGCGCAAGGTGAACTTCAAGTCGGTCCGCGGCTCGTACAAGTACGGCAACAACCACCTTCCGATCCAGAACTTCTATCTGCAGGACGTGGTGAAGGGCGAGGACAAGGACTTCCCGCTGTCGCTCAAGACCGTTGCGACGATCGTCAAGGACAGCCAGGACCGCTTCCATCAGAAGTGCCCGATGAAGTGGTGATCTGAGCTTTCGCTTTGGATCTGGACCGGACAATGGGCGAGGGCCTGTTGTCCGGCTCCGGACGAAAGGCGGAAGAAACGACCAGAAGAAAACTGAAAAAAACGTCAGAAAAGAATTGTCATGCCCCGCGAAAGCGGGGCATCCATTGTGCGGGACGTGGCTGACTTGGGTTGCCGCATCGTTCGCCATGTCGGACTTGGTCCTGGCGCGCGATGAGAGGGGTGGTTATCGGTTCATCTATGCTACTTTTCATCGAACAATCGCTGAACGGCATCCAGTTCGGACTGCTGCTGTTCCTTCTGGCGGCGGGGCTGACGCTCGTCTTCGGCATCATGGATCTGGTGAACCTCGCGCATGGTTCGCTGTATATGATCGGCGCCTATTTCGCGGCGACCTTTGCGGCGCTCACCGGCAGCTTCCTGTTTGCGATCATCCTGGCGCTGATTGCGACCCTGATCGTCGGCATGGCGATCGAAGTTGTCGCGATGCGCAGGCTCTATGGCCGCGACCATCTCGATCACGTTCTGGGCACCTTCGGTCTCATTCTCTTTTTCAATGAACTGGTGCGCCTGATCTGGGGACCGGCCGGCCTCAGCGTGCCGCTGCCGGCGTGGCTCAACACCAGCTTCCAGATCTTCCCGGGCGTCTATTACCCGACCTATCGTGTCTCGATCATCTTCGTCGCGCTTCTGGTGGCGCTGCTCTTGTATCTCGTCATCATGCGCACCCGCGTCGGCATGCTGATCCGCGCCGGCGCTTCCAATCGCGAGATGATCGGTGCGCTCGGCATCAACATCAAGCTGCTCTACACCTTCGTGTTCGGCATCGGCGCGGCGCTTGCCGGTCTTGCCGGCATGATGCAGGCGCCCATCCTCACCGTGCAGATCGGCATGGGCGAGAACATCCTGATCCTTGCCTTCGTCGTCATCATCATCGGCGGTATTGGCTCGATCCGTGGGGCGTTTATCGCCTCGATCCTTGTCGGCCTGATCGACACGGTTGGCCGCGCCTTCATGCCGGATCTGCTGAAACTGTTCCTGTCGCAGACGGCGGCCTCCAGCGCCGGTCCTGCCCTGTCCTCGATGCTGATCTATCTGGTGATGGCTGTGATTCTGGTTCTCCGGCCGGAAGGTCTGTTCCCGGCGGCGAGCAAATGAAAAGCAACATTTTTACTGTCCGCAACGTGCTGGTTGCAGCACTGGTTGTATTTCTCGGGCTCGTTCCGGTCATCGCGCAGATGACCGGCAACATGTTCCTCATGACCCTGTTCACGCGCATCGTGATCCTGGCGATCGCGGCCGTCAGCCTCAACCTCATCATGGGCTTCGGCGGCATGGTGAGTTTTGGCCACGCGGCCTATCTCGGCATCGCGGGCTATGCCATTGGCATCCTTGCTCACGAAGGGATCAATTCCGGTTTCGTCCAGTGGCCAATTGCGCTGCTGGCCTGCGCCGTGTTCGCCCTGGTGACCGGCGCGCTGTCGCTGCGCACCCGCGGCGTCTACTTCATCATGATCACGCTCGCCTTCGCACAGATGATCTATTACGTCGGCGTCAGCCTCGATCGCTACGGTGCCGACGATGGTCTGACCATCTACAAGCGCAGCGATTTCGGCGGCCTGATCAATCTCTCGAACAAGACCGTCTTCTATTACGTCTGTTTCGCCTGTCTGATGGGCACCTGCTACCTGGTTTACCGGCTGGTGAATTCGCGCTTCGGCATGGTGATCCAGGGTGCGCGCTCGAATCTGCGCCGTATGCGCGCCATCGGTTTCCCGACCTTCCGCTATCAGCTCACCTGTTTCGTTATCGCCGGCGTGCTGTGCGGCCTGTCCGGCATTCTGCTCGCCAATCACACCGATTTCATCAGTCCGGCGATCATGCACTGGACCCGCTCTGGCGATCTGATCGTCATGGCCGTGTTGGGCGGCATGGGCTCCGTGCTCGGTCCGGTGATCGGTGCCGTCGCTCTGCTGGTGCTTGAGGAATGGCTGCCGCATGCCATCTCTATTG
>JAEYVN010000543.1 GCA_023431725.1 Pseudomonadota bacterium | reverse complement strand
TCGAGCAGGAAGCGAAGAAAATCGGCGGCGCGGATTTCCTGGCGCAAGGCACGCTCTATCCGGATGTGATCGAAAGCGTGTCGTTCACCGGCGGCCCGTCGGTGACGATCAAGTCGCATCACAATGTTGGCGGCCTGCCCGAACGCATGAACATGAAGCTGGTCGAGCCGTTGCGCGAACTGTTCAAGGATGAAGTGCGCGCGCTCGGCCGCGAACTCGGCTTGCCGGATGTGTTCGTCGGCCGCCATCCATTCCCCGGACCGGGTCTTGCCATCCGCTGCCCCGGCGCGGTGAGCAAGCCGCAACTCGACATCTTGCGCCAGGCCGATGCGATCTATATCGACGAGATCCGCAAGGCCGGTCTCTACGACACCATCTGGCAGGCCTTTGCGGTGATCCTGCCGGTGAAGACCGTCGGCGTGATGGGTGACGGACGTACCTACGAACATGTGCTCGGTCTGCGCGCGGTGACATCGACCGACGGCATGACGGCGGATTTCTATCCCTACGACATGAAATTCCTCGGCCATGTCGCAACGCGCATCATCAACGAGGTCAAAGGCGTCAACCGCGTCGTTTACGACGTCACGAGCAAGCCGCCCGGCACGATCGAGTGGGAGTGAGCGAACAATCTACGACAACAGCGTAATGAGGCGCCGTTATCGTTGTCCTGCGTGCTTGTTTCCGGCACCGGACGCTAAGAATGGGCGTCGGAGAAATTCGTTGTCACGATGGACGTTGATCGTCCGCAAGATAATCCTGCAGCGCGCCAAGTAAGCCAAGCCAGCCGTGCCGGCGCCCCTCGGCTCCGTCGCTGGGGGGAATGATGCACATCTGCTCCGTGTAGGTGAGCCGGGTGCCGCCCCCGTGATCGGCGAACGCCACCGTTGCCAGCGAAACCGTGTGAACCCGACCATCCACGGCCATTGAATAGGCGAAGACGATCCGTTCCTTTGCCTTGATCTCGAAATAGCGAGTCTCGTTCGTGTGTGTCCCCATGTCGTTGACGAACGACGAGCGTTCGATGCCACCTGGGCTGAAATCCATTTCGGTCAGACCCGCGCCGAACCACCGTCTTTTCTTGGCCAGCAACGACCACGCCGACCAGACGTGATCGCGGCAGTTGGGCAGGTCACGTTCGACCGATATGGTCTCATGGGCTTGTTGCGGGCGGTCCATTCACTGGTCCTCTTCAAGAAATCCGGCGAGCCGATCCAGCCGCGCCTCCAAATGCTGCCGATGCGCTTGCACCCATTTGTCGATCCAATCGAGCGCGTCCGGGGCTAGCGACACCGTCCGGACGCGCCCCGCCTTGACGGAGGTGACCATTCCGACTTTCTCGAGGACATGCAGATGCTTGAGAAAGGACGGCCGCGAAATCGCAAATGGCCTGGAGAGGTCCGAGACAGAGGCCGGCCCTTTGACAAGCAGTTCGACGACCGCCAGCCGCGTGGGATCTGACAGGGCGCCGAAGACAGCAGGCAGCGAGGGCGAATAGGTAGCCATATGGATACCTATTCGCATGACGGCCGCGCTGTCAATAGGTAGCTAAATGGCATCGTATTGAGAGGATTGAGGGAGGTCGCTCAGCGGAGCTTCTCCGTGACTATCTGCCCGCATCCCCATTCGTTAGCCCGCAGGCAAAGAACCGACCGGCGAGACGTGTCGCCAGTTGCGCTCATCACGCCAGTTCTGAAGCAAACAACAACTCGCCGGCCGGAGCCGCGCCGGTCTCAGCTCGGCAAGCCGGTTGCCTTGATGATGAGATCAGCCACCGCCTGAGGATGTGACAGCAACGAGACGTGACTGGAGGGAAGCTCGATTGATGTCGCCTGCATGCGCTTGGCCATGAAGCGCTGAAGGTCTGGATTGATGACGCGATCCTGCGTCGATATGGCGTAGAAGGACGGCTTCGAGCGCCAGGCCGCATTGCTCGTCTTGCCCATCAGCAGAGCCTTTTGGAACGGCCATTGCACGGCAAACAGGGCCCGCGCTCTTTCCGGCGGCAGATCCGGTGCGAAATCCTGCACGAACGCCTTTTCGGTCAACCGCCCCTCGTCGCCATCGAAGACGACCCCGGCGGAAGCGGGCGGCGTGGGATACTTCTGTGCAAGCGCCGCATAATCCTCTCCCGCGTCGGGCGCCCGCGCGGCAATGTAGACGAGCGCAGAGACGTTAGGGTGAACGCCGGCCTCGGTCACGATCATCCCGGAAAACGAGTGTCCAGCGAGAACCGTCGGGCCGTCCTGACGAGCCAGCACCTTCCGGCAAGCGGCGACGGCGTCGTCCAGAGTCGAAAGCGGATTTTGAACCGACGTCACATTCAGTCCGCGCGACTGAAGGCGCGGGATGACGTCCGACCAGGACGATCCGTCCGCGAACAGGCCGTGGACGAGGACAACATTTCGAGCGGACGGAGAGGCCGCGCCTTGTGCCTGAACCGATTGTGGAAGGATTGTCGCCGCAGCTGCCGTCAGCAGCGAAGAGGTAAAGGTGCGTCGATCGATTTGCATGACGTGATCCCTTGGCTCGCTGGATGTCCCGAAGGTTTGCAAATTTCAGTCAGTAATGCGGACATGGATGAGATCCACAACGCCGATCTGCTCGAATTCATCTAAAGCGGAAGACAGAGCCCTCCGCTTTATTGACGTCAAAAGAACCCGGCAGGCGTCAGCCCGCCGGGACTTTTGTATTCAGTCCTGGTGACGATCAGCTTTGCACCTTGTCGAGCGTGATCGGCAGATCGCGGACGCGTTTGCCGGTCGCATGATAGACCGCGTTGGCAATGGCCGCGGCGACGCCGACAATGCCGATTTCACCAAGGCCCTTGATGCCCATCGGGTTGACGATGTCGTCCTGCTCATCGACGAAAATCACCTTGATGTCATGCACGTCGGCATTCACAGGCACATGATATTCGGCGATGTTGGCGTTCATGATGCGACCGAACCTGTGATCGATCAGCGTCTCCTCGTGCAGCGCGACGCCCATGCCCCAGATCATGCCGCCCATCACCTGACTGCGTGCGGTCTTGGGATTCAGGATGCGTCCGGCCGCAACCGCGCTGACGATGCGCGGCACGCGGACGACGCCAAGCTGCTCGTCCACGCGGACTTCGGCAAACACGGCGGAATGCGTATTGTGCGCATGCTTGCCGTCGTTCTTGAATTCCATCGTCTTTTCAAGCTCTATCCGCTCCACCTTGCCATGACGCATGGCATCGGCAATGGAGACGGCGCGATTGGGATCGTTTTTCGAAGCGATCGTGCCATTGACGAGGATGGCATCGCCGGCTTTCACGCCAGTCAGCGATGAGTTGGCGTCCTGCTGCGCCAGCCGCAGCAACTCGTCACGCACAGCATTTGCGGTATTGACGATCCCGTTCGAAACCGACGCCGCAATCCAGGAACCGCCTTCCACCGGCGATTGCGGCAAAGTTGAATCGCCAAGCTTGATGTCGATGTTGTCCAGCGGCAGCCCGAGCGCATCGGCCGCAACCTGCGCCATGATGGTGTAGGTGCCGGTGCCGATATCGGACGTAGCGCAGGAAATCTGCGCATGGCCGTTCGCCGTCAGTGCGATGCGAACCGCAATCGGCATCTGCAGGGCCTCCCAGATGCCGGTCGCCATGCCATAGCCGCCGAGGTCGGTGCCGTCGCGCATCGAGCGGGGTTCGGGACTGCGCTTTGACCAGCCAAAGGCTTCCGCGCCTTGCTTGTAGCATTCGCGCAGGTTCTTGCTG
>JAEYVN010000573.1 GCA_023431725.1 Pseudomonadota bacterium | reverse complement strand
AAGGTCGAGACGATCGAGTCGAGTTGCTGCGGAATGGCAGGCGCTTTCGGCTATGCCGCCGACACAATCGACGTCTCGCTGGCGATGGGCGAACTGTCGCTGCTGCCGGCCGTGCGCAAGGCGCCGGCAGACGCGGTCATCGTGGCGGACGGAACGTCGTGCCGGCATCAGATCCATGACGGGACCCATCGCGATGCGGTGCATGTCGCGCGCGTGCTGGCGCGGGCGCTCGAAGTTAAGAAGCCGGAGGCAGTGGCGCGCTAGTTCAGCGCCACAGCCAGCTTGATTCGGAATTGCGAGCGATCGAAGACGGTGAGATCGTAACGCAGATCGGGCGTGAAGGGCGACTTGCCGGCGATCTGCGGCTGCCAGGTCGCGTTGACCGCGATTTTGTCGGTAATGTTCCAGAGCACGGTCGGCCCAAAATACAGCGCCTGACCGACGCGCTCTTCGAACCACGTTGTGTTATAGGCCGCAATGTAACGTATCTCCGCGCCAACGAATAGCTTGTCGTTTATCTTTGCGGTGAGCGCCATGCTCGCGAATGCGGCGGACTGATCCAGCCAGACCGAACGATCGGCAACATCTTGTCCGCGGATCGGAATCCATGTGACGTTGGCGGCCCAGAACAGTTTGTCCGGCACGACCACCGCATCCGACATGGCCTTTAATTCGAGGGCGTAGGCCGTCGAACGAAGCCCCGATAGTCCATCGAGCCGCGCCCAGCGTGGTTCGGCTGAAAAGCTCAATGCAAAAGGATTGGTGGCACTGCGTTCGATCATCCGATGGATCAGCTTGAACGACAGCCCGTCAAAATCAGTCTTGCTCAGGTCGTCAAGATCGGGGACGCCTCGGATATGGAAACTGCTAAAGACGACTGAGGCGCCCATCCACCAGTTGTCGGCGAACGTGTATCCGAGCTCGGTCTTGTTGCCGAAGGCCCTGTAGCTGCCATCGCGCTTCTGCAGGCGGCCGTCGAATTCGTTGGCGATGCCGTAATCGCCCTTGTCGCCGACGTCGGTCGGAGAGGTGATGCCGAAGATGTCGCCGCCCGGAACTTCCGGGACCTTGCTGGTTTCAGACTTTTCCGACTTCTTTTTGGAGCCATTCTCGCTCTTGGAATCGGCCCCCTTCTTTGGGGCGGATTCTGCCGGCGGGGCCGCCAAGACGGCGAAGCCGCAAATGGCCGTGGCCAATAACAATCGTACGAAGAAGCCCCGTTGTTCGCGGGCAAGTCCTACGATCCACTTCCCCTGCCGCGCCCCGATTTCCATCGACGCCCCCGCACGCCACGACATGAGGGGATCATTCGCCGTATCGCTTGTCCAATTTTTACAATGAATAAATGTTGTTTATGGGTCTGTTTCGGTCGCTTGCAGCAAGAGTGCTGCAGCAAACCGCGCGATCAGTCCTGTCCGAACGCTATCGTCGAAAGCAGGGATATCTCCGCGCGCCGCGAATCCAGCCGGGTGTGCTGCACCACGATCGGCACGTCGGACTCAAACACCGACGCATAATCGGTGTCGAGCGGCACAGGCTCCGGATCGGTGAGATCGTTGAAGCGCAGATGCAATGTGCGCCGTGCCGGCACCTTGACCGAATAGATGACCGGCTCGCGATTGGTGAAGAAGACGGACAGCTTGATGTTCGCGTCGCGCTCGCCAGCATTCAGGATGCAAGCGGTCTCATGCGAGAGCAAAGCGCGGTCCTGAGACACGCTGCCCGAGGGGATATATCCTTCGGGGATCGCCCATCTGGTTTTTCCGACCGCTGACATCAAGTCCTCCTTTCCGTCAATTGAGAGCCGCGCGGGAAGCGGAATAGCCGCTCGTCGTCGCTTCCAGCAACGAGGGCCTGTCCGGCTGTGACGTAGACGATGCAAGCGTGGACGAGCCGGTGAGCGCTTTGAGGAAGCGGCCGGGCCAATCCTCGATGTCGTTGCTCGCGATCACCTTGTACAGCGCGTCATAGCGAGCGCGTCGTTCCTCAAGCGGCATTGACAAGGCGCGATAGATCGCAGCTGCGACCGCTTCGGAGTCGTAGGGGTTGACGAGAAGCGCGGGGCGGCACTCAACGGCCGCGCCGGCGAAACGTGAGAGAATAAGGACGCCGGGGTCTTCCGGGTCCTGTGCCGCGACATACTCCTTCGCGACGAGGTTCATTCCATCGCGCAATGGCGTGACCAGCGCCGCACGCGAGCCGCGATAGAGGCCGGCAAGCGCGGTGCGTGTATGCGCTTTGTTAATATAACGAACCGGCGTCCATGAGGCCTCGCCATAGGTGCCGTTCACGCGACCGACGATCGTCGATACGTTGCGATCCATGTCCATGTATTCGGGAATGGCCGAGCGGCTTTTCGGTGTGATCTGAAGATAAGTGACGTTGTTGCGCCATTCCCGATAATTTTCGAGAAAGCGTTCGAACGAAGAGATTCGATGCTCGATGCCTTTCGAATAATCCAGCCGGTCCACGCCGATAATCATCGCGCGTCCGGACAAAGAGGCAAGAACGCCGCTGACAAACGATGACTTGATCGCGCGCCGCGCCATCTTGGCGAAATTTTCGGTCTCGATGCCGACCGGAAAGTCGCCGATCTTCACGATCCGCTCTCCGGTATCGTAGCCATCCGTCCTGTTGCCGGGGAAACGGCATTCGTTCTCGACGTAGCGCGCGAAATTGGCGGCATCGATTTCCGTCTGGAAGCCGACGAGATCATAGTGGCACAGCGCCGACACGATGCGCTCGTGATGTGGCAGGCCGGCAATGATTTCCACCGGCGGGAATGGCGTGTGCAGGAAGAAGCCGATCCGGTTCTGGTGGCCACGTTCGCGCAGCGCCTTTGCCAGCGGCAGGAAATGATAGTCGTGAACCCAGACGACATCGTCGGGCTTCAGGATCTTGTCCAGTTCGTCGGCGAAATGTTCGTTGACCTTGAGGTAGCCTGACAGGTCCTGCCGCGAGAATTCCGCAAGATCGAGCCGGTAATGCAGGATCGGCCACAACACGCGGTTGGCGAAGCCGTAGTAATATTCGTCATAGGCCTCCTTCGGCAGATCGGTCAGGACGAAGGAAATGCGATCGCTCTCGATGGTCCGCGTTTCCAGTGTCTTCACCGAGACGCGGCCGCTCCAGCCGAACCAGATGCCGGGATTGCGTTTGAGCGCTGCCATGACCGCGACTTCAAGGCCGCCTGCGCGTGTTCCTGATTTCGGGGCCGAGACCCGGTTTGAGACAACGACTAGCCGCGCCAATAGCGATCCTCCCAGCTTCGAGACAGACGCATCGCAGTCAGGATCAATCCCGCCATTGAATAGGTTTGTGGGAAATTGCCCCACAATTCTCCGCTGTGCATATTGATGTGCTCTGCAAGTAGCCCGTAGCGATTGCGATACTGCAACGAGTCGACGAAAAGATCGCGCGCCTCCTGTTTGCGTCCCAGTGACCACCAGGCGTCGATGAGCCAGAAGCGGCAGATCAGGAATTCTCCTTCCGGCACGCCGAAATCATCGGGGCTGGCGTAACGCATAACGTGTTTGCCGCGCACAAGTTCACGCTCCATCGCGGCCACGGTCGATACGAAGCGCGGGTCGTCGGCTTCGACGACGCCGAGTTCGTGCAGCAACAGCACGCTGGCATCGAGATCCTCGGAGCCAAATGCGGCCGTGAAAGCGCCGCGCTTCTCGTTCCAGGCCTTGTCCAGCAGGACCGCATGAATTTTCTCGGCGACGTCGTTCCAGTAATTGGCGCGTTCGACGAAGCCGAGTTGCTGCGCGATCGCCGCGAGACGGTTGCAGCCGGCCCAGCACATCGCCACCGAATGGGTGTGGATGCGTTGGCGGCCGCGAAACTCCCAGATGCCGGCATCAGGTGTCAGAGCCAGGCGTTCGGCCTTGCGGCCAAGAACTTCCAGCAGCTTGAAGAGACCCTCGTCACCCATCTGCGGCAGGCGGCGATCGAAGAACATCGGCATCGCCGCGAGGATGATACTGCCATAGGTGTCGTGCTGCGCCTGGATCGATGCGGCGTTGCCGATGCGGACCGGGCCATCGCCGCGGAATCCGGCGAGGTCCTTTGCGACCCACTCATCCATCGGATCGGTCTGCACGACGCTGTAGACGGGCCGGATTGACTCAGCCTCTTCCGACACGAGGTTGAGAATGTAGAGGATGAAATCCTCCATCGTGCCGGTGGCGCCGAGACGGTTCAGCGCCTTCACCACGAAATAGGCGTCACGCAGCCAGCAGAAACGATAATCCCAGTTGCGTTGCGAATGCGGTGTTTCCGGAATCGAGGTCGTATGGGCGGCGATGATGCCGCCGGTTTCCTCGAAGTTGGACAGCTTGAGCGTGATGGCCGAGCGCACCATCGCGTCCTGCCAGTCATAGGAGAGGTTCAACCGCCGCACCCATTCGCGCCAGTAGTCGCGCGTCTTGTCGAAGAAGTCGCGGCAGGTTGGACCGAGCGCTGCGGGAAACGGTTCGTCGGCCCCGAACACCAGATGGAGCGGGCGTGTGACGACGAAGGACGATTCGCGCTCGATGTAGGACAGCGGTGTATCGGTCGTCAGGCGCAGTTGCGTATCGCCGTCCCAGTAGCGGATGTGATTGCTGCCGAGCGTATGATTGGCGACCGGATGGCCGTAGTTGTGAGTCGGACGGCAGCGGATGGTGATGCGCGGCAGCCCGGCAATCGGTTCGATGATGCGCACCAGCTGGGGGGCGCGATAGATGCGGTCCAGGTTGCGGAAGCGTGGCGCAAAGTCGGTGATGCGGACGGTATTGCCTTTGTCGTCGGTCAGTTCGGTGACAACGATCGGCGTGTTGCGCAGATAGTCGGATTTGATCTCGGCCAGTCCGTCGAGCACGACGTCGGTAAAGCCTTTCTCGTCCGTGCCGGCGAGCAGGCGGGAAAAAATCGGATTGCTGTCGAACCGCGGAAAGCACCACCAAGTGATGCGCGAGCTGGGTTCGACCAGAGCGGCCGTGCGTCCATTTCCGATGAGCGCGAGATCGAGCCCGTAATCCGTCATTAGCCCTCCCTGATATCGATGCCTGCAAGGCGAGCAAGCCAGGCGCGCACATCCTGCGGTCCATCGAAATTGTAGCTCGCACCCTTGACGATGCCGCCGACCGAAAAGCCGGTGCCGTCGAACTCCGGCAGCGCGGCGAAGGCCGCATTGTCGGTGACGTCATCGCCGATGAAGATGGGCTGTCGGCCTTTGAAATTCTCGTCGCTCATCATTTCGCGAAGACCGGTGCCCTTGTCGTATCCGCCGGGCTTGATCTCGACCACAAGCTTGCCGGGCAATACTTCGAGCGAGTCGCAGCGTTCATTTTTGCAGATCGCCGAAACATTCTTCATGATCTCGACGCCATGTTCCGGCGCGAGCCGGTAATGGATCGCGAGCGAATAGCCCTTGTCCTCGACAATGATGCCCTTGTCGATTTTGCCGATGTGCGCGAACTCCGCACGCAGGTCGTCATCGAGTGTGGCAATGCGGCTGCGCCGAATCTCTCCCTTGGGTGAAAAGCGGATTTCGGCGCCATGGCCGCCGACTGCCGGTAGGCGGAGGGGGTCGAAGATACGGTCCAGTTCTGCGACCGGCCTGCCGCTGATAAAGGCGATGGCGCCGTCGAGCCGCTCCCACAGCGCGTGCAACGATTCTCGCAGATGGCTGGGTACGTTAACCTCAAGGGGCGTCGGCGCGATATCGAGCAGGGTGCCGTCCACGTCGAGGAAAATGGCAGTCCGGTCGAGGTCGAACGTCAGGACCTCGGCCGATACGGTGCGGCCCCGTGCGGTGGCCGACGTGATGGTCGGTTCCGACGCGTCGACGCCGATAGTTTTCGGTTTGGTCAGAGCTTCAGGCATTAGGCCATGCTGTTTTTTCGAGCGGAGAAGAGCGAGTTCCCTCCGCTGCGGCAGTAGGGCCGATAATCGTGACGGAACAGCAGCAACCTGATCGGATATCGGGCTCTGGCGATATCCGGAAAGAAACATGAAATAAAGTGCATTCCGCAGTCTTCCGGCGCTGGTATTGTGATAGAGGAAAGCGCTGCCGAAGCGCGCGGGGTGGCTCGGTTGCAACGCAGCAACCCCGCGAAAGTTCCATTCCCCGTCGAACCATCCGATTTGAATTGTCCTGTGCTGATGAATGTACCCATCCCGACGGGATGGGCCCCGGAGGGCTTTGAATGACCATGGCGACCGGCTCTCCTTCCACCGCGTCGACCTTGCGACTGAAAAACATCGACTGGTTCGAGCGGCCGGTCATCTACCGGAAGCCGTTCAAGTTCGGTGCCGCCACCATCACCGAGGCGTCGCAGCTTTTTCTCAAGGCCGAGATCGAAACTGTCGCGGGCTCAAGCGTGGGCGCGACAGCCGAACTGATGGTCCCGAAATGGTTCAACAAGAACCCCGATCTCACGCTCGAAGACACAGTCGAGCAATTGCGCCGGGTTCTGGTGATCGCCCGCGATCGCTATCTCGCCCACGACACCATTGATACCGCGTTCGGTCTGCATGCGGCCTGTCACGACGATGTCCTTGCGCAATGTGCGCAGGAGAACATCCCCGGTCTTGCCGCGGCCTTCGGTCCCGCGCAGTTTGACAAGGCGATCCTCGATGCGCTTCTGCGCGCATCGGGCCAGGATGTCTTCTCAGGGCTGCGTGACAATATCGTCGGGCTCGATGCGCGGCTGACGCCGGACCTCTCCAACGACGCGATTGCCTCCTATCTTCAATCACGCGTGCCGCCACAACGCGTGATGGTGCGGCATACCTTTGGCCTCGCGGAGCCGATCGGGGCGTTGGGCGAGACATATCGGCAGACGGGTTGCCGTTACTTCAAGCTCAAGCTTTCCGGCGATCCGGTGGCCGACGCGTCACGCCTCGCGCAGATCGTTGCCGAACTGGACAAGAACAATATCGATTATCGCGCCACGCTCGATGGCAACGAGCAATATTCCGATGTCGATTCGCTTGCGGCCTTGACGCAGGCGCTGATGCACGAGCGCCAATTCGGACAATTTCCGCAGCGGCTTCTCTATATCGAGCAGCCCTTGCCGCGCGATCTCACGTTCACCACGCCGCTTGGCGCATTGGGCGAGAGTTTTGCCTTCATCATCGACGAAGGAGAGAGCGATTACGACACCTTTCCGCGAGTTGTGGCGCTCGGCTATCGTGGGATCTCGTCAAAGACCTGCAAGGGGATCTACAAGTCCTTGTTGAATGGTGCGCGTGCGGCGACGTGGACGCAAAGCGGGACGGCGCGAGCATTTATCGCAGCGGAAGACCTCACCTGTCAGGCCGGGCTGTCCGTGCAGCAGGATACGGCACTGCTCGCCTTTCACGGGATCGCCCATGCCGAGCGGAACGGACATTATTATGTCAACGGATTTGCAGCGGCGCCCGACGCGGAGGTGCGCGCCTTCTGCACGGCGCATCCCAACTTCTACGATGGTTCGAACGGACTCGCCATTCGCGACGGGATGCTGGACCTGACTTCACTCATGCAGCCTGGCTTTGCGTCTGGCGTCGATCCCAAAATGATCGTTCCAGTCTGAGGCTGCTTCAATTCAGAGAGCGGTGATCAAATCATGCGATAGTTTCGTCGGAGCTTGTTTCATCCGGCGCCGCACTCTCGCTGCGCTCATCCCCGTTGCCTCGATCGGGACTTTGTTCGTAGGTCTCAAGCACAACATCGTCATTGCTGACGGCCTGGCCTTCCATGCTCTTGCGCGACGGTTGCCGCTTCGTCGTGCTGTCCTTTGCGGAGGCTCGTGACTTCGGTCTGTCCATGGTGCGACCTCCGGCCCTGCCTCATAAATAACGCACGATGGAACGACGTGTTCCTTGAGCCGGAACCCTGCCGAGGGCCGGACGTTGTCTCGCGGAAATAATCTCAAACGGAGGTGTAAGATGGATTGGAATCGCGTGGA
>JAEYVN010000497.1 GCA_023431725.1 Pseudomonadota bacterium | reverse complement strand
CAGGCGCCCTCGCCGGCCATCGCATATTTGTAACCGCCGGCCAGATAGAATGCGCGATCGGCGATGCGCGACAGATCGACGGGCCGCGCGAGAAACGCATGATAGCCGTCGATCACCACCAGGCGCTCGGGCTCGGCGATGGCATCGACCAGCGCATCGATATCCGGCAACGCATAGCCCGAGTTGAAGAACACCTGACTGACGAACACCATGTCCGGCGACTTCGCACGCACCATCTCGATCAGACGCGCCGGCAATGTCGCGAATGGTTCGGTCGGCACGGCAACGAGTTCGATCACGCCGTCTTCGGCAAGCCGCTCCGTCTGCCGCTTGAAGCTGTGAAACTCGCCATCCGTGGTGACGACCACCGGCCGGCGATCGAGCGGCAGTGACGACAGCAACCGGTTGACGAATTCATGCGTGTTCGGCGCCGGCACCAGCGTGGCCGGATCGGACAGCCGCAGATGATGCGCAAGACCATTCGCAACCTGCGGCCATACCTCGCCCAGAACGCACGACCATTTTTCGTCGACGAGCCGCGCGGCATCGTCCCAAACCTGAAGTTGCGCATCGCGGGTGACATCCGGCCAATAGGCGTGGCTATGCGCTGCAAAATGCAGCCGGTCCGGATCGGCCGCGCGAAAGCGCGAGAATTCTGCCGTCAGATTGAGCGGGAGATCGGCTGAATGAGAGGCAGACATGGTCGCTCCAAAGGCATCATTTGCAGCCGTGGCATGGCATATTAGAGTGCATATTCAAACCACGACGCCAGTCAGAAAGCAGCCCTGTGTCCGCAATAGACTCAACTCCCGAAAGCCGTATCGGCGATGACATCCACGTCGATCTCGCCGGGCGCATGACGTATGGCGATTACCTTCAGCTCAAGACGTTGCTGGCCGCCAAGAAGCCGCTGACCGACAAGCACGACGAGCACCTCTTCATCACCATCCATCACGTCCAGGAAATGTGGCTGAACCTGATGGCGCATGAACTCAATACCGCCATCGATTTCATCGGCCGCGATCAGTTGCCGCCCGCCTTCAAATCCATGGCGCGGATGACCCGCATTCTCGAACAGATGATCTCGGCGTGGAACGTGCTGTCGACGATGACGCCGTCCGATTATCTGGAATTCCGCAATGCGCTCGGCCAGTCATCCGGCTTCCAGTCCTTCCAGTATCGGATGGTGGAGTTCCGGCTCGGCGCCAAGGATCCGAAGATGCTGCTGCCGCACCGGCACGATCCGGAGAACTATGAGCGGCTGAAAGCGGCGCTGGATGCGCCGAGCCTTTATGACGTCAGCCTGATGCTGCTGAAGCGCCGCGGTTTCGCGATCCCCGATGACGTGGTGAACCGCGACTTCTCGATCCGGCACGTCTTCAGCGACACGGTGCGCGATGCGTGGCTCAAGGTGTACCGCAACTCGCGCGAGAATTTCGAGGTCTACGAACTGGCCGAGGAACTGGTCGATCTCGAGGACTGGTTCCAGCAATGGCGCTTCCGCCATATGAAGACGGTGGAACGCATCATCGGCTTCAAGCGCGGCACCGGCGGCTCAAGCGGCGTCGCCTTCCTGAAATCTGCGCTGGATCACTCCTTCTTCCCCGAATTATGGGCAGTCCGGACCGAATTGTGACGGAAACGACACAGGCCGCGTGGTTAATGCGCCGTTCACGATAATGAGCAGTTGCGGCCGGAGTTAAGCGGCCGCAAATCCATCACGTTTCTTATGCATCTCGGGGAAGTTGGGGGTCTTGGGGCGTATGCGTTTGCGTACACGAGGTTTGGCACGCCTGCCACGAACATGGCGGGTGGTGGTGCTGTCTCTGTGCGCCGTGCTTGTCGCCGCCTGCGCCGGAATCGAGCGCATTCCCTACACCCAGCAGGAGCAGGAACTCGCGGTCATCCCGGGCATTCGCGATGCGCGACTGTGGGCCGACGATCCCGCACTCGCCCGCAACAACCCTCTTCTGGATACGCCGGGGCGTGACCGCCCTATCATTCTCGCGCTGTCCGGCGGCGGTGCCGACGGAGCCTTCGGCGCCGGCCTCCTCAATGGCTGGACCCAGCGCGGCGACCGGCCGCAATTCACCATCGTCACCGGCGCCAGTGCCGGCGCGCTGATTGCCCCCTTCGCCTTTCTGGGGCCTGCCTACGACGAAACCCTGGCGACGGTGTTTTCGAGCGGCGAGATGGAGGGCTTTCTGCAATTCCAGGGCCTCCGCGGCCTGTTCGGCACCAGCCTGTTCGAAGCGGCGCCGCTGCGGCAGCTGATCGCGAAATATGTCACGCCTGAGGTCATCGCTGCCGTGGCCGAGCAATATCGCCGTGGCCGAAGGCTCTACATCGTCACCACCAATCTCGATGCGCAGCGCACAGCCATCTGGGACATGGGCCGGATCGCGTCGAGTCCCGACCCGCGTGCACCCGCCCTCTTCCGTCAGGTGATCGAAGCATCAGCCAGCATCCCCGGCATCTTCTCGCCGGTGCTGATCGATGTCGAAGCACAGGGCAAGCGCTTTGCCGAAATGCATGTCGATGGCGGCATCACCGCAAACGTGCTGGTGGTGCCGGAAGCGATGCTGCTGTCGAACCGTCCGGTGCTGCCTGGCGTCAGGCCGCGCATTTACGTCATCCTCAACAGCAAGCTTGGCCC
>JAEYVN010000477.1 GCA_023431725.1 Pseudomonadota bacterium | reverse complement strand
GCATAGACGATGTAGGAATGCCCCACCACCCAGCCGATATCGGAGCCGCACCACCACACCTCGCCGGGATCGATGTCGTAGAGATTCTTCATCGACCACTTCAGCGCGACGAGATGGCCGCCATTGTCACGCACCACGCCTTTCGGAATGCCGGTCGTGCCTGACGTGTAGAGAATGTGGAGCGGATCGGTCGCCAGCACCGGCACGCAGTCGGCGCTTTTCCGCGCGGCGATGGCCGCGCGGCGCAAACTCGCCCAGTCATGATCGCGCCCGGCGATCAGCGACGCGTCTTCCTGCGGCCGTTGCAGGATCACGCAAGCGGACGGCTTGAATTCGGCCATGGCCACCGCTTCGTCGAGCAGTGGCTTGTATTTGACGATGCGCCCCGGCTCGATGCCGCAACTGGCCGACAGCACCAGCTTGGGCTTGGCGTCGTCGATGCGCTTGGCCAGTTCCCTGGCGGCAAAGCCGCCGAACACCACCGAATGCACGGCGCCGATGCGAGCGCAGGCCAGCATCGCAAACACCGCTTCCGGCACAAGCGGCATGTAGATGATGACGCGATCGCCCTTGCCGACGCCGAAATCCTTCAGGATGGCCGCCAGCGTCGACACCTCGGACAGCATGTCCTCGTAAGTGAAGGTCTTGACCGTGTGGGTGACGGGGGAATCGTAGATCAGCGCCGTCTGCGCGCCGCGGCCCTGCTGCACGTGGCGATCCAGCGCGTTGTAGCAGGTGTTGACCACGCCGCCGGCGAACCAGCGGCCATAGACGCCCATCGCCGGGTCGAAGACTTTTTTCGCCGGTTCGATCCAGTCGATCTCCTGCGCCGCCGCGGCCCAGAAACCTTCCGGGTCCCGTTGCCACTGCGCATAGACCTCGTGATACCGGCTCACGGTTTTGGCATCCATCGGCGTTCCCCTTCTCCCTCTATCGTCATGGCCGGGCTAAGCCATCCCGACAAGGCTGGCTGTTGCCACCTCAGCGGGATACGCGGGTCAAGCTCGCGTCCGACGCATGCTGGCTCTTGTTTCCCAGCTCTCTTCTTTGCCGGCATTGTGCGCCGGTACCGCATCTTTACAAGCATTCGCCGGACTACCCAAACGTCGTATCTGACGCAGGCGCGCCATGCTCAATTAGCAGTGGCGGCAAGACGGCGGCTTCGGTCATATCCCGCGACAAACGAGACCCCTCCCCTTGCACCTTCCCACAGACCCGCTGTTCTGGATCGTCGCGGCGATCGCCGTCACCATGGTTGGCCTCGCGAAGGGCGGGTTCACCGGTGTCGGCATGGTCGCAACGCCCATGCTGGCGCTGATCATCCCGCCGCTGCAGGCGGTGGCCATCATGATTCCGGTGCTCCTGCTGCAGGACGCGATTTCGGTCTGGGCCTACCGCAAGCACTGGGATCCCTGGAACCTGAAGGTGCTGATCCCCGGCGGCATTGCCGGCGTCTGCATCGCGGGCTTCCTCGCCGCCTATGTGCCGGATTATGTCGTGCGCCTGATTGTCGGCCTGATCGGGGTGTCCTTCGTGCTGTGGCGCTGGCTCGGTCCCAAGGGCGGCGACATCGGTATCCGGCCGAGTGCGTTCAGCGGCGTCTTCTGGGGCGCGATGTCCGGCTTCACCTCGACGCTCGCCAATGCCGGAGCGCCGCCCTGGCAGGTGCACATGATGCCGCAGCATCTGCCCAAGCTGATTTTCGCCGGCAGCGCGACGATGTTTTTCGCCGCCACCAATCTTGTGAAGGTCGTGCCCTATGTTGCGCTCGGCCAGTTCACCACCGATACGCTGCTGATATCGGCAGTGCTGTTTCCGCTGGCCATCGCCACCAATTTTCTCGGCATCTGGCTGGTGCGGATTACGCCGCAGGAAATTTTCTACAAGATCGTCTATGTCATCACCTTCCTGATTTCGCTCGAGTTGATCCGCGGCGGCGTCATGACTTTTCTGCACGGATAACGATGTCGATCATTACCGATCCGATTTTCTACATGATCGCCATCCCGGCGGTGATCCTGCTCGGCATGTCGAAGGGCGGCTTTGCCGGCATCGGCGTCGTGACCACGCCGCTGATCTCGCTCTATCTGCCGCCGCTTGAAGCGGCGGCGCTGATCCTGCCGACACTGATCATCCAGGATCTCATTTCCTGCTGGTGGTATCGCAAGGATTGGGACGCCTGGAATCTGAAGGTGCTGCTGCCGGGTGCGCTGGTCGGCATGGGACTGGGCTGGATCTTTGCCGGCTATGTCACCGATTCAGCCTTGCGCATCGTCATCGGCACCATCGGCATCTCGTTCGTGTTGCATTATCTGCTGAAGGCCAAGCCGACCGAAGGCCAGCGCAAGTCGGCATTCAGCGGCGTCTTCTGGGGCGGCGTTTCGGGCTTCACCTCGTTCCTGTCGCAGGCCGGCGGCCCGCCCTATCAGGCGCATGTGCTGCCGCAGCGGCTGCCAAAGCTGACGCTGGTCGGCACCACCACCATCTTCTTTGCGATCGTCAATGCGCTGAAGATCGGCCCGTATTTCGCGCTCGGGCAATTCAACACACGCAATCTCGTCACCTCGCTGCTTCTGCTGCCGATCGCCGTCGCCGGCAACGCCTTCGGCATATGGCTGGTGCGTGTGACGCCGCAGGAAGCCTTCTACAAGATCGCCTATTCGATCGTGTTCTGCGTATCGCTGCTGCTGCTGTGGCAGGGCATATCAGGCCTGATGCGCGGCTGATCGGGTTACGGGGCCGCGCATCCGAATGGAGGCTGCGGGCAGCGCGCGCGATGCATGGCCGGCTGAACATTGTCCCCAGAACGATGTCCCAAAAGCTTCGTACCAGGTGTCCCGCGTGACCGCTTTTGCTACATCGCAGGTGCGTGATCGCTGAATTTTCTGGTCGCGCATTTCCAGTTTTAACGATAAATCCAAGCAAACAGATTACCGTCGTTCAACGATCGCCTGACCACTTGTTGTTACCGCAATCGGAGAGCAGATGGATTTGATAGCCGACACGCTATCGACAGTTGCTCAAGCCGCCATGCCCTTAAAAATCATTCATGTTTTCCGCGCACCGATCGGCGGATTATTCCGACACGTCATCGATCTCGTCGAGGGCCAGATCGCGCGCGGTCATCGCGTCGGCATCATCGCCGACGCCAGCACCGGCGGTACGCGTGCCGATGACACCTTCGCCGCGCTGACGCCGAAGCTGGCTTTGGGGCTGTCCCGCATCGCGATGCGCCGACCGCTTAATCCGACCGATCTTCCGGCCACATGGCATGTTATCCGGCGCATCAACGAAACCGATGCCGACGTCATCCACGGGCATGGTGCCAAGGGCGGCGCCTATGCGCGCCTCGCCTTTCCGAAGAAGCAGGTTCTGCGCGCCTACACGCCGCATGGTGGCAGTCTGCTGCTGAAGCACAACGATCTGTCCGGCCGCATGTATCTTGCACTTGAGCGGATGTTGCTCGCGCGTCGCGCCCTGTATCTGTTCGAGAGCGCCTATAGCAGCGACATCTTCCGCGACAAGATCGGCACGCCGAACGGCATGATCCGCGTCATCCATAACGGCGTATCGCAGAGTGAATTCGAGCCGGTGACAGCGGCGCCGGAAGCGACCGATCTGGTCTTCATGGGCGAACTCCGCGCCGTGAAAGGTATCAACGTCCTCATCGATGCGATCGCCCTGTTGCGGCAACGCGGCCGCATGGTCACGGCGACGCTCGTCGGCAGCGGCCCCGATGCAGAGGCGCTCGCGGCGCATGTCGAACGGTTGTCGCTGCAGGATGCAATTCGCTTTGCGCCGGCCATGCCGGCCCGCCACGTGCTGACGCTCGGCCGCGTGATGGTCATCCCGTCCTATGCCGAATCCCTGCCCTATGTGGTGCTGGAAACGGCAGCCGCCGGCATGCCGCTGATCACCACGAATGTCGGCGGCATACCGGAAATCTACGGTCCGCTGTCGAATACACTGATCCCACCCGGCAATGTCGAAGCGCTGGCCGATGCCATCGAACGGGCCATCGCCCATCCGGCTGCAGCGGCCGAACTCGCGCAGGATCTGCGCGCCCGTGTCGCCGCATCGTTCTCCCAGGACGGCATGGTCGACGGCGTGTTGTCGGCTTACGTGCAGGCCCTCG
>JAEYVN010000444.1 GCA_023431725.1 Pseudomonadota bacterium | reverse complement strand
TGGCCAAGGGCAGTTTCGTAAAGACCTTTGAAAAAGTCATCGGCCTGCACGCGGCGCTTGCCGCCGGGGCCGGTGATCTCCGCTTCGCCGCCGAGGGCGAGAAAGCAGGCCGGCAATTCGGCAGCCGGATCGGCGAAGGCGACGGAGCCGCCGAAGGTGCCGCGATTGCGGATGGCGGGATGGGCGATATACGGCATGGCCATCGCGATCAGCGGCGCATGCTGGGCGATGGTGTCGGAGGCCATCACCGCGGAATGCCGCGCCAGCGCGCCGATTTCTACCATGCCGTCTTTCACGCCGACGCGATCGAGACCGGAGATACCATTGAGATCGATCAGCATGGTCGGTGCTGACAGGCGCATGTTGAGCGTCGCCATCAGGCTTTGCCCACCGGCGAGCAGCTTGGCGTCCTCGTGCTCGCCCAACAACTTGACCGCGTCCTCGACGGAACGCGCCTTCGCATACGCAAATGGCGCCGGTTTCACGCATCCTCCCGAAGATTATATTTTTTCTTATTCTGGCCGGGAAAGCGCGCGCGTCAATGTGGTTTCGCGTTCATATACTTATTGATTTGTCATGGCCGGGCTTGTCCCGGCCATCCGCGTCTTTCTTTATCCCAAGACGTGGATGCCCGGCACAAGGCCGGGCATGACGGTCGCGATGGTTGTTCGAATCAAACGACTATTACTCCGAATGCCGGTTGGTGAACCGCGCATTGCCGAGGCCGGTGCCGATGGTCAGCACGGCCCAATGGTCGATGTCCTGCATGAAGGGCACTTCGCTCAAGCCCTGAACGACCGCATCGTTGTGCAGGACGATGGCGGTATCATCGTCGCCGATTTTCGGGATGGCTTCGTGTACCTGGCTAGGGAGGTGGAAGCGGCTGGATTCCCAATTGCCGCCGGGCAGGTTCTGCCCACCGCGGTCGATCGAGCCGTCGGACTCGATCTTGCCGGGACAGCCGATGCCGATGAAAGGCGCGAGCTGGATCTTGTCCTTCTGCGCCCGCGCGATCAGGCGCTTCAGCATGCCGACCAGATTTTCGACCGCATCCTCGCGCTTGACGTCGTTTTCGTCGGCGTGCCGCCAGAGTTCGTATTTCCACACCGCCGCCTTCGACAGATCGCTCTTCTTCTTGATGTTCAGGTTGACGATGCCGGCACGGATGTTCGAGCCGCCGATATCGACGGCGAGGATCGCGTCATGCGCCTTGAACATCCAGGCCGGCGCGAGATGGGCCGCGCCGAGAAGGCCGGCTTCGTCCGGGTTGTTACGGATGGGAACGACATCGAGCTTCATCTTGTCGGCCTTCAGGATCACCGAAGTGCGGCCGATCACCAGTTCGCCGATACGGCTGTTGCGGAAGCCGCCGCCGACCACGATGCGTTCGGTCTTGGCCCAGGCCTTCAGCTTCATGAAGCGGCGGACCACCAGCGCCAGCTCCTGAGAGAATTCCTCGATCGCGCCCTGCAGCACGCCGGCTGCCTCGGCATCGCCCTTGGTCAGCAATTCGTCGAGCTGTTTCTTGCTGAGGTTTTCTGTCGCGATGTCACCGAACGGATCATCGCCGGTCTTGCGCAGAGCCTTGCGCCAATTCTCGATCAGGTTGGTGAATGCGCCCTTGCTGGCGCGATCGCCGATGAATCCTTCATCGTCCTTGATTTCAAGATTGTAACTGTCGACTTCCACGGACGGCAGCCGGGCGGCTCCGTGCGCCGCCACGGCGGGAAGTGTCTTTGCGTCTGGCATTCGCTTGGCCCTCCAACGCGGTATAACGCGAAAGGGCGGGAAAGTTTCCGTACTGTTGGCGGCACTGGATTCCCGCTTTCGCGGGAATGAGCGGCGAAGGTTAGCGCTTCAATCCCTTCACGATATCGATCGCCCGCCGGAGAAGCGTTTCGGACGCTTCCACTGTACGGAACGCCGCATGGGCGGAGATGGTCACATTCTCCATCGTGGTCAGCGGATGATCGGGCCGCAAAGGTTCCGAATGATAGACGTCGAGACCGGCATGGCCGATATGGCCGGAGCGCAGGGCGGCCAGCATCGCCTCTTCGTCGACCAATGCGCCGCGCGCGGTGTTGACGAGGATCGCACCCGGCTTCATACGGGCGATGCGTTCGGCATTGAGAAAGCCGCGCGTCTCGTCGTTCAGCACGAGATTGAGTGAGACGACGTCGGACTTCGCCAGTAATTCGTCGATATCGACCAGCGGCACCGGCGCATTCGCATGTTTCGTGCGGTTATAGGCAATGACATTCATGCCGATGCCCTTGGCAATGCGCGCGGTCTCAGCCCCGATGCCGCCAAGGCCGATGACGCCGATGGTCTTGCCGAGCAGTTGCATGCCCTCCAGCGGCTTCCAGATGCCGGCGCGCAGCGTGCGATCCATCTTCGCAATCTCGCGCGCACAGGCGAACATCAGCGCGATCGTGTGCTCGGCAACGGCGGTGTCGCCATAGCCCTTGATGATATGAACGGTGACGCCGAGCTCTTTCAGCTCGGCAATGTTCATGTAGCTCGCGGCTCCGGTGCCGAGGAAGACAATGTGCTTCAGCGCCTTGCACTGCGCGATGTATTCCGTCGGCATGTAGGAGTGATCGTCGAGCGCCACGTCATAGCCGTCGAGCAGCGTCGGCAGATCCTCGACCTTGTAAGGGGCGGTGTTGACGGTCACCGGCGGATCGCCGGCGCCATGCACGCGATGCCAGATCGGTTCAAGCTGGTGATTGCAGTCGATGAAGATGGATTTCATGGCTCGATGGATTTCATGGCTCAGGACTTTGCGTCTCTCATGACCTTCCGCAACAACAGCGCGACGATCAAGCCTAAACTCATCATCCCGGTGAACAGGAAGGGAGCGCTTTCCCAGCCAAAGGTCTGTGCCACTGTTCCGGTCACGGCCGGCCCGACCAGATTGCCGATATTGCTCACCTGATTGGTCAGGCCGAGCACGATGGCCAGCAGCGCCGAGCTTTTCGCCACGCGCGGCGCGGCGGCAAAGATCGAGGCGGGAATGACGCCGGTAATCGCGAGGCAGGCCGATGCCAGCACGGCGATGACGATGACTGGAACCTGGTCTGAAAAGATCCCGAAGCTTGCGACCGCCACGAAGCTGAATCCGAAAGTGGCGAGCGCCCATAAAGGCACGCCCATGCGCGCGAGTGCACCGGCAAAGATATTGCCCACGGCGTTCGCGGCCACCGTGATCGCGCTGATCGCCCCGGCCGCGGCGACGCTCAGTCCCATCCGGTCGACGAGCAGTGTCGGCAACAGATTGGCGATCGAGGAATACTGGAAGGTGTAGATGCCGAAGGCGAGGGCGAGCAGGGCCGGACCCGGCGTTCCCAGAACTGCGCGGATATTGGGCCACACAGTGCTGCGTGGTCCCTGCGCGGGCAGTTGCTCCTGGTCCAGCCGCAGGAAGACGATCAATGCAGCATAGGCCAGCACGATGACGCCATTGACGATCCACAGCGTCTGCCATCCGAAGGTCATCAGATGCGGACCGGCGACCATCATGATCACGGAGCCGAGCGGCATATAGGCGGCCCAGAATGCGAACACGACGTCGCGATCCTTCGGCGCCGTCACGGAATTGATGAGTCGCGGCAAGGCCAGCACCGCAGCGAGGAAGCCGGCGCCTTCGACGACGCGCGTGGCGATCAGAAAAGCGCCGTTCGTGGCCATCGCCCCGGCCAGGCTGCCGATCCCTGCGGTGACCAGTCCGAACAGCAAGGCACGCCGGGCGCTGAACAGTGACGAGAGGATGCCGGCGGGCAGGCCGAACACGGCGGCCATCATGCCATAGGCGCCGATCATCCAGGCGGCAACGACAAGCGTTAGCGACAATTCACGCTGCAGCACCGGTACGGCGATGGCAGCTTTTCCGATTTGCAGCGCGACGATGACGCCCGCGATGACGAGGGCGGCAACCGTGCCCCAGCGCGTTCTATCTGTCATGATTCTGTTTTAGTCGCCCGCCGGGGAAATACGGAATTCGGTCACTTCGGGCAGGCCGCGCAAATACTGCGAAAGACCGTCGGTCGCGTGGCGGCCGCGGCTCTTGATCATCATCCGGTATTCGAACGATTCGCCACGATCGGTGAGACGTGACGACAGGTTGGCGACGCTGAAACCCTGGTCGGTGATCATCTTCCGCAGTCTGGTTTCATCGATGGTTCTGGCGCGCGGGAAACCGATGATCAGGTGCGCGTAATGTTCGGACGGCAGGCAGTTCTCGATCCAGCGAAACACCGACAGGATGGCCAGCACGATCACGGCGCCAACGGCCGCCGCAAAGTAAAAGCCGATGCCGACCAGAATGCCGATCGCGGCGGTGATCCAGATCGAGGCCGCGGTGGTCAGCCCGCGGACCGTCAGTCCTTCCTTGAAAATCACGCCGGCGCCGAGAAAGCCGATGCCGGTCATGATGCCCTGCGCCATGCGGGTCGGATCGGTGCGGATCGCGTCCAGCGGCACATGTGTCATCCAGAGATCCTGATAGACGGTCACCAGCATCAGCAGCGCCGAGGCCAGGCAAACGAGCGCATGCGTGCGGAAACCCGCCGGTCGCCCGTGGAAGGTCCGCTCAAGGCCGATCAGTCCGCCCACCAGCACCGAGGCGAGCAGACGAATAGCAATTACCAGTTCTTCCTGGGCCACCGTCATGCGCGGCACCATAGATGAATTCGCCCCCCCGGCAAGGACAACGGCACTGTCGTCGCCGTGTTGCCGGGCTGTGTTACAAGCGCGGCATGGCTGCACTCAAATCCGTCCTCTTCATTGCCCTGGCCGCCTATCTCGGCCTCATCGCGCTCATGTATGTGATGCAGCGGACGCTGATGTATTTCCCGGATCGTGTCCGTACGGCGCCGGCCGATGCGGAGTTTCCCCAGGCCCGCGAGGTGACGCTGACGGCGGCCGACGGCACCCCAATACTGGCCTGGATGGTGCCGCCGCAGCCGGGAAAGCCGGTGGTGGTCTACTTCCACGGCAACGGCGGCGCGCTGCAGCATCGCGTGCCGCGCTTCCGGCCGCTTGTTTCGGACGGCACCGGCCTCGTCGCCCTGTCCTATCGCGGTTACGGCGGCTCGCAGGGCAGCCCGAGCGAGGAGGGCCTGCTGGCCGATGGCCGGGCCGCCTATGACTTCGCGCGCAAGGCCTATCCGGATGCGAAGATCGTGCTGTGGGGCGAGTCGCTCGGCACAGGGGTCGCGACGGCGGTGGCCGCGGAGAATGACGTCGCTGCTCTCGTGCTGGAAGCGCCCTACACATCGACGCTTGATATCGCGCAGGCGCATTATCCGTTTCTACCGGTGCGCTGGCTGATGAAGGATCAGTTTCATTCCAGCGAGCGGATCGGCAAGGTCAAGGCGCCGATCCTGATCCTGCACGGCGACAGGGACAGTGTGATCCCGATCGCCTATGGCGAGCGGCTTTACGCCATGGCACCGGAACCGAAGACGATCGTCCGCTTTCGCGGCGGCGATCATGAGGATCTCGACCGGTTCGGTGCCTTGCAGGCGGTGCGGGATTTTCTCGGCAAGCTCTAGCTGGCACAGTGCGTCGACTGTTTGCGAGGAATCGACATGACGAACCCGCCATCCGGCATCACGCGCCGCGCGATCATGATGACGGCAAGCGGCGTTGCCGCGGCAACCACATTGCCGAACGCGGTGTCCGCGCAAAACTCGCCGCGCACTTTCGTGCTGGTGCACGGTGCCTGGCATGGCGGCTGGTGCTGGCGGCGCGTATCCGACCGTCTCAGCCGCGCCGGCCACAAGGTCTATGCGCCGTCGCTCACCGGGCTCGCCGATCGCGCGCATCTCATCTCGCAGCAGGTGAATGTCACGACCCACATCACCGACATCGTCAACCTGATCCGCTACGAGGATCTGCGCGATGTCGTGCTGGTCGGCCATTCCTATGCCGGCTTCGTCATTTCCGGCGTCGCCGAGAAATCGCGCGACGCGATCCGTTCCATCGTCTTTCTCGATGCCTATGTGCCGCTGAACGGACAATCGGTGCTCAGCCTCGGCTCGCAGGGCATGCGCGACAATGTCAACGCTGCGATCAAGCGCGGCGCAACCGGCATGGCGCCGGCCAGTGCCGCGTATTTCAGCGTGAATGCAAAGGACCGCGCTTATGTCGACAGCAAATGCACGCCGCAGCCGGTCGGCACCTATGGCGAAGCCATCGTGCTCACCGGCGCGCGCGAGAAGATCGCCAGGAAAACCTATATTCGCGCCAAGGGCTGGAATG
>JAEYVN010000440.1 GCA_023431725.1 Pseudomonadota bacterium | reverse complement strand
CGGCTGCCCGTCGTTGTCGGTGAAGCCGTCGCCCGATCCTTTGCGCACCGATCCGGTCGCCACCGTGATCGAATCCTGCGTCGGCTGCGGTCTCTGCGGTGAAGTCGCACACGCCGCGGTCTTGTGTCCCTCGTTCTATCGCGCCGAGATCGTGCGCAATGCCAACTGGTGGGACCGCACCCTGTATCGCACCCGCCGCGCCGTCATCGGCTGGTTCGGCGGCCGCACACCCGCACAGCAGCAGGTGGCCGCATGAACACGCAGCCGCGCCCCGTCACCGTTCTGATCGCTGCGCTTGGCGGCGAAGGCGGCGGCGTTCTCACCAACTGGATCATGTCGGCGGCCGCCAATCTCGGCCTGCCCGCACAATCCACATCGATCCCCGGAGTCGCCCAGCGAACCGGCGGCACCACCTATTACATCGAGATCTATCCGGTCCCGTACAGCGAGCTCGGCACCAAACGGCCGGTGCTGGCCTTGTCGCCCGGCGTCGGTGACATCGACGTGTTGCTGTCCAGCGAATTCATGGAAGCCGGCCGCTGCATCGCCAATGGCTTCTGCACACCGGACCGCACGCTGCTGATTTCCTCCACCAGCCGCTTCTATGTCATCAACGAAAAGATGGCGCTCGGCGACGGCCGCTTCGACGAAAGCCGCCTTCTGGAAGTCGCGGAAAGGAATTCGCAAAGCCGCATCCTGTTCGACATGGAACAGGTGGCGAAAGAAGCCGGCGCGATGGTCAACGCCGTGATGCTCGGCGCGATTGCCGGCTGCGGCAAGCTGCCGATCCCGATTGAAACATTCGAAGAGGCGATCCGCGCCGAAGGCAAGGCCGCAGAGGCGAACCTGCGCGGTTTCAAGGCCGGCCTCAATGCCGCAAAGACTGAAGCGACAACGCTGAAACGGCCGACCGAAGACAAGCGCCGCGAGAAGCCGCGCAACGATCTGGCGACGCTCGAAAATGAAATCCGCGAGACGATGCCGGAGGTGGCGCAGGATTTCATGATCGAGGGTGTGCGCCGCCTGACGCGCTTCCAGGATGGCGCTTATGCGCGACTGTTCCTCGACCGTCTCGGTCGCCTGAGCGATCTCGACATCCGGGATGACGGCACGGTTCTGCGCGAGACCGCGCGTCATCTCGCCGTGCGCATGTCATTCGAGGACCTGATCCGCGTCGCGCAGGCGAAGATCGATCCGGCCCGTATGGAGCGGATCTCGCAGGAACTGGGCGCGAAGAACGACGAGCCGTTCAGCGTCACCGAATTCCTGAAGCCCGGCATCGAGGAAATGTGCCAGGTGCTGCCGCCCTTTTTGGCGAAGCGCATCATCGCCATGGCTGAGCGCCGCGGCTGGATGGATCGCGTGCATGTCGGCATGTATGTGCAGACAACATCGGTCAACGGCTACCTGAAGTTCTGGACACTGGCCAAGCTGCGGCCGCTGCGCCGCTTCATGCACCGCTATCAGGAAGAGCAGGCGCAGATCGAAAGCTGGCTCGGCTCCATCTCCGATGCGGCCAGGCTGTCGCCACCGCTCGCGCTGGAAATCACCGAATGCGCACGCCTGATCAAGGGCTATGGTTCCACGCACAAGCGCGGCCTGTCGAATTTCCGCACGATTGAAGCGAAGCTGATCCGCCCTGCCCTGCTTGGACAGATCCCGGTTCAGGATGCCATCGACGGTATCGCCAGTGCGCGGACCGCGGCCCTGATGGACCCGGAAGGCGCCTCGCTGGCCAAGTCTCTGGACGAGTTCGACGCGCGGCTGTCGTTCCGGATTGCGGCAGAGTAGCACCAATAACTTCAGCGACTGGCGCTCATGTTGTCCGCGGCATTGTAACGACTGCCGCGCTCCGCTATGCGTGGCGACGGAAATAAGAGACGTTCGAAGCGTCCGCGTTATTCGAGTGAACAACCAAGGAAAATTGCATGTCGGCAACGTCCAGCAGCCGGACTGACGCGCGCGAACCTATCGCCGCCGAAATCTTTCTCAAGACTCTGTCCGAACACGGCGTCGATTATTTCTTCGTCAATCCCGGCACGGACTTTCCGGCGATCGTTGAAGCTTTCACGCGCGCCCGCAGCAGCAACGTCAAGTATCCGCAACCCGTTCTGGTGCCGCACGAGAATCTCGCGGTGGCGATGGCGCATGGCGTCTATCTGATGAACGGCCGCCCGCAGGCCGTGATGGTTCACGTTAATGTCGGCACCGGCAATACCATTAACAATGTCACCAACCTGTCGCGCGATCGCGCACCGGTGATCCTGGCCGCAGGGCGTACGCCTTTCACCGAGAAAGGCACCTTCGGTTCGCGCACGCGCTCGATCCACTGGGCGCAGGAAATGTTCGATCAGGCCGGCATGCTGCGCGAACTGGTGAAGTGGGATTACGAACTCAAAGTGCCGGAGCAGGTGGCCGATGTCACCGCCCGCGCCTACGAAATGTCGATGACGTCGCCACGCGGCCCGGTCTATCTCGTGTTGCCGCGCGAGCCGATCTCGGCACCCGTTTCCGCCGACATGGCAACGCCGCCCCGGCAATTGCCGGCGCCAGCCTATCCTGATCCGCGCGCAATCGATGCGCTGGCGGAGATGATTGCAAAGTCGCAATCACCGCTGATCATCACGTCGTCCGAAGGCGATCCACGCGCCGTTGCGGCACTCGCCAAGCTCGCCGAGCGCTACGGCCTTCCGGTCGTCGCGCATAACGCGCGCGTGGTGACATTGCCGACCAACCACCCAATGCTGGTGGGTTTCGATTCCGGCCCGCTTGTTGCCGAGGCTGATCTCATCATCAGCGCAGAATGCGACGTGCCGTGGTATCCGCATCTCGACAAGCTGAAGGACGGCCTGAAGGTCGCGCATATCGGCGAGGATCCGGTCTATCAGCGCTATCCGATGCGCAGCTTCCAGAGCGACCTGTCGATCAGCGTCCGCTCGGCGATCGTTTTCGAAGCGCTCGACAAGGCGCTCGAGAAGCATCTGCCGTCGATGGCAGCCAGCATTGACGCTCGCCGCAACAAAGCGGCTGAACGGGTCAAGGCACGGCAGGATCGCGTCGCCAAGGAATCGCGCGGCGCGCCGGACAAGATCACGCCGCAATACCTCAGCCATTGCATCGGCGAAGCGTTCGGTTCGGATGCCGTGATCTTCAACGAATATCCGCTCAGCATGGAGCATTGCGGCCGCGAAAAGCCGGAGACGTTCTTCGGCCTTGGACCGGCCGGCGGTCTCGGTTGGGGCCTTGGTGCCGCGATCGGCGCGAAGCTCGCAGCGCCTGAGAAACTGGTGGTCGCGACGCTCGGCGACGGCAGCTACATGTTCTCCAACCCGACTGTCTGTCACTGGGTGCAGGACAAGTTCAAGCTGCCGGTGCTGTCGATCATCTTCAACAACAGCCGCTACGGCGCCGTGCGCAAGGCCACGCTGTCGATGTTCAAGGACGGCGCTGCCGGCGAGGACGATGGCCGCTTCATGGCTGACCTCGATCCGAGCCCGCCGTTCGACGAATTCGTCACCGCGCAAGGCGGATATGGCGAACGCGTCGAGCGTCCTGAAGACGTGCCGGCCGCGCTGCAACGCGCACGCGATGCCGTCATGAAGGAAGGACGCCAGGCGCTGCTCAACATCATCACGCCCTACTGAGTTCATCGGCTGTCATTCCGGGACGCGGGCCTCAAAGCCCGCGAACCCGGAAACCAGCGACCGTTCATTCCATCACTGCACGATCAATCGGAGATTACTGACTTTCACAAAGCCAAGGGATACAGCCGCATGCGTATCGACGCCTTCAATCACTTCTTCCCGAAGAAATATTTCGAAGCGCTTCAGAACAGCGGCTTGCCCGATATCGGCAAACGCTCGACCAACATTCCGGCCATCTACGATCTCGACGTCCGCCGCAAGATCATCGACTCGTTTCCCGACTATAAGCAGATCCTGTCGCTGGCTGCGCCGACACTCGAGCAATTGTCGAAGGGCGATCCCGATCTCGCCGTCGAATATGCGAAGATCGGCAACGACGGCATGGCCGAGCTGTGTGAGAAATATCCCGATCATTTTGCCGGCTTCATTGCACAGGCGCCATTGATCGCACGCGATGCCGGTGTCGGCGAAACCGAACGCGCGATCAAGGAGCTCGGTGCCTGCGGCGCGCAGATCTACACCAATGTCGGCGGCAAGCCGGTCGATCGTCCCGAGTTCCGGCCGTTCTTCGCGGCAATGGAAAAGCTCGAAAAGCCGATCTGGACCCATCCTGCGCGCGGCGCCAACTTCCCGGATTATCTCGACGAGAAGAAATCGCTCTACGAAATCTGGTGGACGTTCGGCTGGGCCTATGAGACCGCCGCGATGATGGGACGTCTCGTCTTCTCCAAGATCATGGACGATCATCCGAACCTGAAAGTGGTCATCCATCACTTCGGTTCGATCGTGCCGACACTGGAAGGCCGCGTCGGACCCGGCTGGGATCAGCTCGGTTCGCGCAC
>JAEYVN010000433.1 GCA_023431725.1 Pseudomonadota bacterium | reverse complement strand
GGCGACCCGGCAACGCCATTGCCCAGCGTCAGGAGTTCGTCGAACGTGTCCGGATAGACCGACCCAATGTAGAAATGTGTGCCGGATTCCTTCCAGAGCATCTCCATCGCCGCGCGCCACGGCTTGTAGGCGCGGCGTCCGATCGCAAGCGCTTCGGCATCGGTGTCGGCGACCACCACATGGCGGGTGATGCCGATATTCGGGATGTCGTCGGCACTCCGGCCGAGGCTTGCCCATTCGTTGCGATACCTGTCGGACACCGCGCGAGCGACGTCGATCGAGCCCAAAGTCATCACGTTGGAGCTGTTCTGCGCAGCCCAGACAGCGCTGTCCGGCTTGGTGGTGGCGTACCAGAGTGGCGGATGTGGTCTTTGAAACGGATGAATGCGAACCGGGAAGCGATCGATGGTGATGTGCTTGCCGGAAAACCTCACTTCATTGCCGGAGAAAGCCTGACGAATGATCTCGAAATGCTCGAGATAAAGCCCTTGCGCGGTTGCGGGATCGACGCCGTACATCGCGATTTCATAGGGCATGCTGCCGCGGCCAAGGCCAAGCTCAAGCCGGCCGCCGCTCAACTGGTCGAGCATGCAGATTTCTTCGTACGCCCGTATCGGGTGATAGATCGGCAGCACGAACAGAAGCGGGCCAAGGCGAATTTTCTTCGTGCGCTGGATGGCGGAGGCCAGAAAGATGCCCGGCGATGGCGCGTAACCCAGTGGCGTGCCGTGATGTTCGGCCAGGTGATAGCAAAAGAAATCCAGCCGGTCGCACGTCTCAAGAAAGCGAAGCCGGTCTTCATACTGGCGATGCAGCGGCGTTCCCGCGTCATCCATGTGATCGAAGATTGCGTATTTCATTTTCTTTTTGTCTCAGCCAGAAATTCCGGTCGCTGAAGGTCATGGTTTCATTCCGGTATATCGTTGTCAAGACAACGATGTCCTGGCAACGAAAAGGGGACTATCCGGCGTTTGCGCGCGTTGCCTGTGCGGCCGTGCCGTGCGAAAAAAAGCTGCAAACGGGAGGCTTGCGGGATGGGGCGAAAGAAAGTCGCGACGAGCAGGCAGGGTGCGCCCAAGCCCCTGACGGATCTGGTGGCGTTCAAGGTGATCCATCTAGCCGATACGATCAGCCGCGGCGCGACGCTGGTTTACGAGAAGCAGTTCGGGCTCAACAATTCAGAGTTGCGCGCGATGATCGTCCTGCGCGACATGCAGCCGCTCACATTCGCCGATCTTGGCCGTCTTGGGCACATCGACAAGGCATGGGTCAGCCGTTCCGTCGCAAGTTTGCTGGAGCGGGGACTGGTGAGCCGCGAGGCGCATCCGACCGACAGCCGGATGGGCTTGCTGCGCCTGACCGAGGCCGGCCTGCAACTGACTCGTGCCTTTGCGTCAGTGGCGCACGAGCGCCAGAAGCGGCTGCTGGCCGGCTTGTCGCAGCGCGAGGCCTTTCACGTCATCGACGTGCTGCAGAAGAACGCCGCGCAACTGCTGAAAGACCCGTGACAGGCTGGGGCCGTCGCGTCAGTTTCATTTTAAAACAGAGCTGGGACGGTGCGGTGTCCGCTTTCCGGTGTTCAAGCAGCCGAGTGCGCCGCGAATGCACCCGCCAGGATAATTAAACCTAACTAATCAGGTTAATGACGTTAAAATCGCTAGGCCTGCATGCCGTCAGTTAGGAGTCTTTCTCGGTTTTCAGGCTATTATTCCGATGTCCGATTCAAACATTTAGTGGCAGTGCCCGGATTGCTGAATTGCTGAATCTTGCGGGGCTTCTGCATCAATAATTCGTTCCTCAGTTCATTGTCGCTATTGATGAAATGATCGCAGCATGACCATCAAGGACATTCGGACGCTGCCTCCCAGCACGCGTCTTCAGGCCGACATTTGCATCGTTGGAGCAGGGCCGGCGGGAATATCCCTCGCTCTTCAATTCGCAGACACGAATATCAGGGTCATAGTCTTAGAAAGCGGAGGTTTGGAGCGCGACCCTGAAACGGAGGATCTTAACGAAATCGAATCCGTCGGCTTAAGGCGCGCGCCGCAAGACGTCACCCGTTGTCGCGGGCTCGGTGGAACCTCCGCGCTGTGGAGCGGAAGGTGTGGGATACTCGATGCGATAGACTATCAGGCACGACCCTGGATTCCGAATAGTGGCTGGCCGATCTGTCAGGACGATATCGCGCCATTCATTGATCGCGCCGCTCGCATGCTCGGGCTTGGGCCGGCGTTCTACGGCCGCCTAGATATGGAATATCTGCTCCGGAAATTCGCCGATCTGCCCTGGGATTCCGGGAAGCTGCTGCCCGTCATTTTTCAAGCCAGCTTGCATGATGCAGGAAACAGCCGGTCTGTCCGTAGCTATGTCGCCGACGGCGTCGAAGGAGCGGAAATGATCGGCGCGTTGCAGCATGCTGGAATGCCGATGCCGCGCCGCTTCGGGGATTTTTACCGGTCGGCTTTGGAAGCCAGCAATAATATCGATGTCCTGCTCAACGCTAACGTGACGGAGATCGTCACCAACGATAGCGGCAATGTCGCTCAAGAGGTTCGGGTAGGGACTCTGACGGGGCAGACGTATCATCTGGCTGCGAAGCGTATCGTGCTTGCATGCGGTGGTATCGACAATGCGCGGCTTTTGCTCTCCTCCCAAGCCCGCGATCCGCGCGGAGTTGGCAACGCACGGGATAACGTTGGTCGATTTCTAATGGACCACCCCTATGTCCCCATCGCGTTCTACAGGGGTGAGGGGAGCGAAGCGCTGCGTCGTCAACTCGGGTCGATGTGGTTCGATCATCGCGGGGTGCGACACGTTTTTTCTCAAGGTTTTAAGCTGCATCCTGAGATTCAGCGCCGCCAGTCTCTCCTGAATTGTGCGGTCCACGTGCTGGAGTTCGGCGACGCGCCCGCTCCGATCAGCAGGCTTGGAAAAGCGCTTCGTCTCATAAAAAATCGGCAATTCGGAGCGGAAATCGGTCGCGAAATTTTTGGCGCTGTGAGAGATCCAGCGAGGTTGGCGCAAGGTCTCCTGGATCGCTACTGGTGGGGCCGTCCGTCGTTGCAGCGGCCCACCCGGATCGAGTTTGGCTGTGTTCTGGAGCAAATCCCGGACAGAGAAAGCCGCGTATCGCTATCCGGGCAACGCGACGCGTTGGGTATGCAACGTGCCAGAATAGATTGGCGTGCGTCCGATCTGGAATATTCGACAGCCTGTCACATGGCTGAAGTCATGCAAGGCGAGTTTGCCAGATTGGGTTTTGCGCGCCCGCAACCGGCGGATTGGCTGGCAGAAGGGCCGAATGCGTATCGTGCTTTAATTCATGATATGGCGCACCCATTGGGCAGCACCAGGATGTCTTCGGACCCTGCGCATGGTGTTGTCGATATCAATAGCAAGGTGCACGGGGTTGATCATCTGTATGTCGTGGGAGGATCAACCTTCAGCACCTCCGGTTATATCAACCCTACGCTAATGATCGTGTCGTTTGCGCTACGACTGGCCGATCATCTCAAGCGTTCGCTGAATGAGCCCGTTCTGCGATCAGCAGGCCCAAGCGTTGCCGTTGAAGTTCCTGTCCGCAAGCGAGCAAAGATCGGGATTGTCGGCGCGGGAGATAGAATTAGTCGCATTTATGCTCCTATTTTCAAGGCAATGCCTGATGAGTATCAGGTGGTTGGCATTACATCCCGTTCGGCGGAAAAGGCGAGCAAACTAGCCGCATCTTTCGGTGCGAACACCTATGGCGACATCAGAAGCCTCGTGGAGAAGGAGCGGCCAAGCTTTCTGCTGGTGGCTGTTCCCGATCGAGTCGTGCAATCGATCATCGAGCAAATCGTGCCGCTCGGCGTTCCCGTTCTGCTGGAAACGCCGTTTGGATGGAACGTCCGGAAGGGACGGCAGCTTCTAAGGAAAATCGAGAAGCGTGAAATGACTTTTGGTGTCGCCGAGCAGACGCCGCTTTTGCCAGCGGAGCAATTGAAGCAGCGCCTCATCGAGTTGGGCCTCATCGGTGATGTCAGGAAGGTGCACAATGGCTGCGCTGTTTATGCCTACCATGGACTCGCTGCCATGAAGAGCTATCTTCCAAATCAACGCCAAACACACATCTGCGCGGAAAGGCGAGCTTCGAGCGCAGATACAGCTGATCAAACATCGCACGATCCTGGATCGCAAACGCAATTGCGGGCAACGATCTCCCTGAAAAACGGAGCCTCGATGCTTCATTGGCAATTCGATGAGCCCTCAGAGATATCGGGTCGCCTGAGTGTTGCTGGAACAAGCGGGAAGCTGGTCGATGATGCATTAATGGAGGGGGAGCAATCGGAGGCCGTCGCGGTGAATAAGTTTCATCGGGACGCAGATCCGGAAGGTGGGCTGATGTCACTCGTCGTGGAAACAAGCCTGGGTGAAGTCCGCTGGACAAATCCATTCCCGGGCAAAGGCTTCAACGATGAGCAGATTGCCGTCGCATCGGTGTTGGATCGCATGGTCAGTGCTGTGAATTACGGTGCGTGGCCATCATATGATGCGGCACGAGCTCAGAATGACATGGAGCTGTTAACGGCGATACGGTATTCTCTTGCGATGCGCGGCCGGGAAGTCAACCTTCCGCTCAAGCCGCTGACAGAATTGGTGGCTTCTCGCATATCTCGCTTGCTCAGAACCGGATCAAAGACACAATCTGGGACCGGAGCGTGATGTGTCGTCTCGATCGGGCTCAGGTCGTAAATAACAAGCGCACCCAACGATCGCCGCGCAACTGCTGAAAGACCCGTGACGGGCTGGTCGTCAGGTCGCTTTGTGAGAGCTTGATCGTTCGTCAATCTCCTGGCTGGTCGTGTCTTGCGTCCACGCTTTCAGCAATTCCCAAATGACAGCGAGAATAATCGGTCCCAGGAACAGGCCCGTGATCCCGTAAGAGATCGTTCCTCCAATCACTCCGATAAGAACGATCAGCGTTGGAGTGCGCAAACCGCGTCCCATGACGAGCGGGCGCAGAACATTGTCCATCAGGCTGACGGGTATCATGTAGGCGGTGAATAGCAGCGCGTGCATTGTATCCATTTGCCACCAGCTCCACACCACCAAAGGGACCAGGATGATCGATGGGCCGAGTTGAATGATTCCCAGAATGAGAACGGCCGACATAATGATGGTGGCGCTTGGAATTCCGGCGGCGATGAGGCCAAGTCCGGCAAAGAATGCCTGCACAGCGGATATGCCTATCACCCCGCGTGACACCGCTCGTATGGAGGCTGCAGACAGACGAAGGAACTCTTCCCCGCGTTCGGTGTCCAGTTTGCGGGCTATTGACTTCATGGTTTCCACAATGGTCGGCGCCGGTGCGTACAAGAAGCCGGCGACAGCAATAGCGATAAAAAAGGTCAGCGCAGCGATGCCGGCGCTGGTCACGATCTGCATAAGCCCGCTTGCCACTTGTCTTAGCTGCGGGGCCACGAACTTCAGCGCCGATCCGAAATTGTCGGCGGCCAGGCTCCAGAACTTGAAGATATGCTCTCCAACAAGCGGCCAATCTTTTACTGTATCGCCAGGTCGCGGAAACAGGACGTCGGAAATGTCAGCCCGTGCATAGAGGGACGTTAATCCGTCCAATAGTCCCAGCACGAGCCATGAGGCAGGACCCAGCACGACAAGATAGCTGACGATTGTCAGAAGGGCGGCTGCGAGTTTGCGTCGCCCTTTAAGGATATCGACAAATTTGCAATACAGCGGATAGAGCGCGACGGCTATCACGGCGCTCCAGATTGCGATCGTCAGAAAAGGTGAAATGAGGGTGAAGCTCAAGTAGATCAGCAGGCCGAGCACGCTCAATCTGATCGCCAACTCGAATATGCGGGCGGAGTTTATATTGCGCGTGGATTGTTGAGCGATCGAGCGTTCATGGACGCGCTTGTTCAATTGCATGAGCGCACCCCGCTACATTGTGGCTCAGGCGCGACTCTTGCTCTCCGCAAGAAGCGCTCCATAGCGTTGGTACAGCATCGCCTTTACTGCCTCCGCTCCCGCTTTGGGTTCGGCGGGATGAAGCAAGAAGCTTTCATTGAGCAGACTATTCAAAACCTCCTGCCCGATGGTGCGCTGAATGTCCTTGATCGGAAGCGGCTCCAAACTCGCCAACGCTCTCACAGCTTGAAGTTTCCAGATGCGTCGCGTGTGGTCGCTTCTCGTTGCCAAGAGTCGCCGACTCCCATTGGTGCCGTATTCACCCATCGACATCTGGCGAGAGGGTGTCACGGCTCTCGCCGCAAGCTGGATGCTTTCACAATCGAGGTGTCCGTTAGCTAACGGACGCAGCGGCCGTTGACGGAGCGCATCCCGGCTGCACAGCGTGCGGCCTGCCTGCGCGCCGGGGTGCGAACGCAAACGCCATTGACGCTATGCATGCCCGCGCCGCAGGCTTGGCGAGCCGGAATGACATTGCTGGCTTTCTCTATGGGCGATACGGGCATTGCGCTCGCTGACGCTGCAGCAGTCAACAGAAGCGCCAGCACAGTGATTCTGATCATTGCGGCCTCCTGGACAGAGGAGAAATCGGCAAGATCCGTTCATCAGTGCCGATCCACGCAGATATTGTTGCCCGTTGCAGGGGCGCCGCCACTATACCTTGGGGTAAGCTGCGGGTCTTGTCTGAACATCGACTTCGTTGAACAACGACATGTGAACGACAGTGAGCGTTGCTGAACGACAGCGAGCGCTGCCCCGCGTTCGACGCGTCGTTTTCGTACCTGGCTTTCTCGCCCAGAAAGCTCTGAAAGCGGGCCGCGGGATCATTGCTTCGCAAGTTTGCGGCCGAGGAAATCCCGGATGTCGGCGGCAATCTCGCGGTGGTGCGTGTCCAGCGCGAAATGGCCCGCGTCCAGCAGGTGGATTTCCGCGTCCGGAACGTCTCGCTTGAATGCTTCCGCGCCGGGCGGCAGGAAGAACACGTCGTGCTTGCCCCATACCGCCAGCACGGGCGGACGGTGCGTGCGAAGGTAGGACTGGAAGTCCGGGTAGAGCGCGACGTTGGTCCGGTAGCTCAGGATCAGGTCGAGCTGGATTTCATAGGCACCCGGCCGGTGCATGTAGAGGATGTCGAGCATGTAGCCGTCCGGCGAAACCAGCCCGGCAGGTGCGCCATGCTCGTGCTGGAAGCGGATCGCCTCATCCGAGAGTGATGCGCGTGTCGCCTCGCGGTGTTCGGGCGTCGGCTCCTGCCAATAGGCCTGCCAGGGTTCCCAGTCCTTGCTGAAGCCCTCGACATAGGCGTTGCCGTTCTGCGTGATGATCGCAGTGACGCGCTCGGGATGCTTCATCGCGAGCCGCAGGCCGACGGGTGCCCCGTAGTCGAAAATGTAGAGCGCGTAGCGGCGCAGCCCGATTGCATCGACGAACCCGCCGATGACCCCAGCCAGCGCGTCGAAGCTGTAGGTGAACCGGCCGCGCGGCGGCGCCTTCGTCAGTCCGAAGCCCGGCAGGTCGGGAGCGATCACCCGGTAGCGATCGGCCAGTTCCGGTATCAGGTCCCGGAACATGTGGCTCGAGGTCGGAAAACCGTGGAGCAGCAGCAGGACCGGCGCGTCGATGGGGCCAGCCTCCCGATAGAATACTTCCACGTCACCGACCTTCTGGGTGCGGTATTGAATGGCGGACATCGGATTCTCCTTCAGCTTTGCGGGCGCCGCCACGGATGTCCGGGGCATGGCCGACATCATCGGTCCTGCTGCCAGCATGGCGAGGATGGAGCGGCGGGAATGAGCATCGGCGTGATGGCGCATGGTAACTCCTTGTGACACCCTCCTTATGAGCGTTTCAGCAAACAACAGAATGCCTTTATCCTGGCTGGCTCGATTGCAGGATTTGAAACGATGGACCGACTGGATGCGATGCTGCTGTTTGTGACCGCGGTCGAAGCAGGCTCGCTCGCGGCCGCAGCCAGGCGCCATGGCCGTTCACCCGCCGCCGTCACGCGCGCGGTCGCGCTGCTTGAGCAGCATGCTCGCGAAACCCTGCTGCTGCGATCCACCCGCAAACTCAGCCTCACCGCAGCCGGCGATCGCCATCTCGCAATCTGGCGCGATGTGCTGACGAAACTGCGAGAGATCGCACCGGACGACTCCGGTGCGCCGCTCCAGGGCGGCATCGTGCTGACGGCGCCCGAGTTGTTCGGGCGTCTGAGGGTGATGCCGCTTCTCGAAACCTTTCTTCAGCGCCATCCTCAAGTCGCTGCCCGCGTCCTGATGGTGAACCGCGTCGTCAATCTGGTCGGTGAAGGGGTGGATCTGGCGGTGCGTCTGGCGCCGCTACCTGATTCAACGCTGACCGCCATCAAGGTCGGCGAAATCCGCACCTTGCTCTGTGCATCGCCCGACTATCTGGAGCGCGCCGGTTCGCCGGCTAATCCGAACGAACTGGAGCGTCATGACTGCATCGGACTGAACGCTGACGGCGACGGCGAACTCTGGTCGTTCGGCATGGCAACGGAACAGGGAATGCGCGTGCGATCCGTCCGGATCTATACGCGACTGAGCATCAACAATGCGGCGGCGGCGATAGACGCGGCACTCCGCGGTCACGGCATAATCCGTGCGCGATCATATCAGGTGGCGGCGCACATCGCGGCTGGCCGCCTCGTTCGCCTTCTCCCCGACTTCGAGCCCCCGTCAACCCCGGCGCACCTTGTGTTCCTTCCCGATCGAGCAAAAAGGGGCGTTGTGCGGGCCTTTATCGAGTACGCCGTTCCGGCGTTGAAGCGCGAGCTTCTCGAACTAGCGCCGGTCGTACCGTCACCGGCTTCCCGCCGCCGGCCGCGGTCCAGGTCCAGTCGCTGATGCGCAAGGCTCCCTGTCAGGCGATGCGCGCCGACGGCAATGTGGAAAGCGCTTGCTCGGCGACAGCCTCCAGCATGTCACGGCTGAAGCCGGCTTTGGCCTGCACCGCCATGCCGTGAAGGACAGCCATCACGAATGCTGCAATGGCCTCGGGTTTGGCCGTCTCCGGCAGGTCGCCCTCGGCCTTGGCCCGTTCGAAGCGTTCGCGGAGCTGCGCCTCGCCGGCCGCGCGCGCATCGATCAGCGCTTGCCGCACGGGCTCCGCGTCATCCGATCCGGCCAGGACCCCATTGATGCCGAGGCATCCGGGATGGTCGGGATAACGGGTGTTGAGATCGATCGCACTGTTCAGGATGTGCGAGGTGACGTCCCGCGCCGTCGGCAGCTGCAGCGCCTCCGGGAGGTAGTGCAGATAGCGCTCGTAGTAGCGCGCGAGGGCCCGGCGGAAGAGCGCTTCCTTGTTGCCGAAGGCCGCATAGAGCGCCGGTCGCTCGACCCCGGCGGCCTCAACCAGATCGGCGTAGGACGCGCCCTCGTAACCCTTGCGCCAGAACACGCATAAGGCGCCGTCGAGCGCTTTCTCCACGTCAAATTCGCGATGGCGTCCCATCAGCTCAACTCAATCTTTTCATAACGGTCGTTACTAAACCGCTTGACAGCCCTTGTCGATATTTCATAACAATCATTATTGTAATGACCGTTATGAAAAATAGCGAGTCGCTCACCGAGATCAGGCGGTCACCTGGTCGTGTTCAGAAAGAAATCCTATGTCGAAGATGTTGAAGGGCAAGGTTGCTCTGGTAACGGGTGGATCGCGCGGGCTTGGCGCCGCGACCGCCGCAGCGCTGGCCGCCCAGGGTGCTGACGTCGCGATCAGCTATGTCGCGTCAGCCGAAAAAGCCGAGGCGGTGGTTCAGGAGCTGCAAAGAACCGGCGTCCGCGCGATCGCGATCAAGAGCGATCAGGCCGACCTGTCCTCTGCCCAATCCCTGGTCGACACCGTCGTCTCGCAATTCGGCAAGCTCGATATTCTCGTCAACAATGCGGCCGTCGCTGTGCAGGGCAAGAAGGTCGACGACCCGGAGCTCAATGCCGACGAACTGGACCGCATGTGGCACGTCAATGTGCTCGGGACGGTCGCAACCACGCGGGCCGCAGCGCAGAAGCTGTCGGACGGTGGACGCATCATCTTCATCGGCTCGGCGATCGCCAGCCGTACCGCATTTGCGGGCGCGGCGGACTATACCGGCACCAAGGCGGCCATCGCCGGCTATGCCAAAGCTGTCGGGCGTGATCTTGGCCCGCGCAACATCACCGTGAACGTCGTGCAGCCGGGCATCATGCCGACGGACATGGCGGCGGCGGCAGCCCACAACCTGCCGGACGCGGTGATGGATCTGCACGCTATCCGCAGGATCGCAACGGTGGAGGAGGTGGCGGCGACCGTTTGCTTCCTCGCAGGTCCGAACGCCGACTACATCAGCGGCGGCGTCCTCGATATGGCCGGCGGCTACCAGATCTGATCGCCGAAGAGTCGCCACCCGTTTGTGGTGCGCACCGTTCAGTTCTTGGCGCCGCGATCGCGGCGGCGCCAAGTCCTGATCGGCAGAGTGTAGCCGTTACTTGCCTACTGGTTACTTGCCTATGTGTTCCTTGCTCATGCGGGCTTTCACCGGATCCTTGACGTTCTCGACCTTGTCGAACTCCACATTCACGAGTCCGTTGGGGCCCTTTTCCACGCGGCGGAAATACACGGTCTGCACGACGTCGCGGGTTTGCGGATCGATTGACATCGGACCGCGCGGGCTTTCCCAGGCCATTCCCTTGGCGGCGGCCATGAAGGAATCGCCGTCGGCCTTGCCGCTGGTCTTCTTCAACGCCTCGAAGATGAGGTGCATGCCATCATATCCGCCGACTGCGAACAGGTTCGGATTCACGTTGCCGGACAGTTCGCGATAGCCCTTCACGAATTCCTTGTTCAATGCGGAATTGTGATTGTGGTCGTAATGATAGGCGGTGATGACGCCGAGCGCGGCATTGCCGGCACTGGCCAGTGCCGTGTCGTCGGTGATTTCACCCTGGCCGAGGATCTTGATCTTGTCGGCCGTGACACCGCGTTCGGCCATGGCCTTCATGATCGCGGCGGGCTGGACGCCGGCCGGCACGAACACGAAGATCGATTCCGGATTGGCGTCCTTGGCGCGCTGCACGAAGGCCGAGAAATCGGGGCTGGCGATCGGCATCCGGATCTGGCCGATGATCTCGCCGCCGGCCTCCTTGAAGGAGCGGACGAAGGCGGCTTCCGCGTCATGACCCGGCCCGTAATCCGAAACCATCGTGAAGGCTTTCTTGGTGCCCTGCCTGGCGACCCAGGCGCCGAACGGCTCGATCACCTGCGGCGAGGTGAACGACACGCGCAGCGCATAATCCGACTTGGTGGTGATGATCGAGGTCGCGGCATTCATGATGATCATCGGCTTCTTGGCCTGCGCCGAGACGTCGGCCGCCGCCAGCGCGTTGGGCGTCAGCGCGAAGCCGACCAG
>JAEYVN010000211.1 GCA_023431725.1 Pseudomonadota bacterium | reverse complement strand
GGCAATTCGCGGCGCTCAAGATGATCCGGCAGAATGCCGTATTTGATCGGGCCGAACAGCGCGCCGATCACACCGAAGCCGAACAGCGCGACATACAGAATGACCAGCGAATGCAGAACGAAACCTGCAATCGCGATGCCTGCGACGGCGATCTCGACGAATTTCAGGCGCCGCGCGATGATCGCCTTGTCGAAGCGATCGGCGATCTGACCGCCCAGGGCCGACAGGAAGAAATACGGCGCGATGAAAATGGCGCCGGCCAGCGTGATCAGCGCTTCGGCGTGCGAGGTATCAAACGCGCTGGTGCCGGTATGGATGCGGAACAGGATCAGGAAGACGATCGAGTTCTTGAGGAAGTTGTCGTTGAATGCCGAGAAGAACTGGCACCAGAACAACGGCGCGAAGCGCCAGGACAACATCAACGGGCTGGACTTGTCGGCCATGCGGATCGGTCACCGTGTTTCAAAACCGGCGCCGTTCTAGCAGATTTCCGCCACCGCCGGGTAGGCGATGGCCTTGATGAATCTGAGAAAATGGGACTTCAGATCGGCCGGGCCAGCTCGGTCGGCTGCTTGGTGCAATCGGCATCGACGCCGTTATGCAGCTTGTACTGGCTGAAGCCGACGTGGCTGGCCGGCGACCCGGATACCACCACGAGATAGGCGAACTCGGTGCGATGACGCTTGGCGTCCTCGAACACCTCGTCATATTCGGCCCAGCCCCAGATCAGCAGCTTGCCCTGCAGATCGCGCACCTGCCGCAGGATCGACGGCTCGAGGCTGATCACCGGCGACAACGCCGTGGCGCGCGGACCGACGATCAGCGGCTTGTAGTCATCGTAGGAGGTAATCTTGTTACCGATCTCGTCGAAGTCGGCGAAATCGAATTCCGGCGGTACCGAGCGCTCGAAATACTTCCAGTTCACATGGCCGCGGCCATTGCGGGTCGGCGTCGTACCGGTGTTCTCCCAGATCGGCTGAATGGCACAGGTCTGGATTTCGTCGTTCAGCGGATTCTTGGTCACCGCAACCTGGAATTCGCGCAGGAAAACATAGGCGCGCTGGGCCGAGACCAGACCTTCGTTGACGAGGTCGGCGGCCCGGTTGGCGGCGCGAATCGCGGCCAGCATCCACAGACCCTGGAAGATCCCGGCCAGCAGCAGGAACAGGGCCAGGCCGGCGAGAATCGCATCGGTGATTCGGATGTCGCAAAGGAAGCGGTGCAGCCAGCTGGCCGGCGCGGCCGATTGCGGCGTCCGCGCCTGTGCATTCCAGATCAGGCCATCGATGCCCTCACGCATCAGAACCGCGCGCTCGACAATGACATCAGCGTCCGGATTCTGGAAATGGATCGGCAGGCGCGGCGCCGCGCGCGAAGGACCGGCTGAAACGTCGCTTGCGCAGACATTCGACAGCAGAAGGACCGCGCCGACGATCGCAGCCGCTGCGATCAGCGCCGATAGCACAAATGCACTGATGGTTTTCATTGGAGACAGGACGCCTGCGGTGCCGCTTGATTCGTTCGCGCCGCAGGCCCCCCCACGACGGTGCAGACGTTAGTGTTGCCGCCCTGATCCGTCAAACCCTTGGACTGGGACTCGGGCGGCACGTGAGTGGTCCACTTGGGTTTGCACTTGTGTTCGATCTTAGGACTGATCGGCAGCATTGCGTGCTCGGCTCCCCCTGCCTGCGGGACATGGCTGCTGTCGCTGCGACAATCGTGGTCAGATGCGGCCGCACCCTGTATCCGGGATGATCACCGCTCCGGTATCATTCGTGTCTGAAACCACCACACGCGCCGGCCTATCGGCCACGACCATCGGCATCCTGTGCGGGATCGGCGCAGCGCTCTGCTGGGCCCTGGGTTTTGTCGGCGCCAAGCATGGCATCGCCGTCGGCTTTGCGCCTGCCGACCTCGCTTTCCATCGGTTCGTCTGGTCGGGCGTGTTGCTGCTGCCGATGATGATGCGGGCCGGCCTGGGAACGCTCGGCGGCGTCGGCTGGTGGCGGGGTCTGGTGATCCTCGTGCTGGCCGGACCGCCACAGGCCATACTCAATTACACTGGGCTGACCTTTGCCCCGCTCGGTCACGGCGCCGTGATCCAGCCGGCCAATGCAGCCCTGGGCGGACTTCTGCTCGCCTACCTCATTCTGGGCGAGCCGCTGTCACGGTCCCGCATCATCGGCGTGGTCGGTATCATTCTCGGGCTTCTGGTTCTGGCCGGAGAAGCGGTCGGTAGCCTCGGTGGCCAGGCGGCCTATGGCGATGCCCTGTTTGCGGCTGCCGGCATTTCGTGGGCCGTCTTCACCACCTGCCTGCGCAAATGGGGCACCAACGGCCTGACCGCGGCCCGCATCGTCGGCGTCCTGTCGTTGCTGGTCTATGCCCCCATCCATGCCGCTCTGTTCGGCTTTGACCGCATGATCGCATTGGGGCTGTTCGAGAACCTGCTGCAGGTCCTGGTCCAGGGCGTCTTTTCCGGCCTGCTGGCGATCTATCTGTTCGTCCGCGCCGTCACGGCGCTTGGTGCCGGACGGGCCTCGACCTTCCCGGCCCTCGTGCCGACCTTTACCGTCATCCTCGGCATTCTGATCCTCGGCGACATTCCGACACTCGCGCAACTGGCCGGGCTTGCCATTGTCGGCATCGGATTTCGCTTCGCACTCAAGTCCTAGTGTCCCGAAGCCGAAGTTCGCCCCGACGCTGGCGAGTGATGGAACAAGTTTCAGGTCTGGCTCTTGTTAGCTTGCAAATGCGCCCGAGTGCGCATCGAGCAGGCCTGTCAGCACGAGGGAGCCACGCATGGGCATTATCTGGACGATCATCATCGGATTCATTGCAGGCGTCATCGCAAAATTCATCATGCCCGGCGACAACGAACCGTCAGGCTTTATCCTGACTGCGGTGCTCGGCATCATCGGCGCGTTCGTCGCAACATTCCTTGGCCAGGCTGTTGGTTGGTATCAAGCCGGAGAAGGCGCAGGTTTGATCGGCGCTATCGTCGGCGCAATCATTGTTCTCGTTATCTGGGGAATGATCTCGGGCCGCAGAAGCACGGTTTGAGGAAACGCGCGCTGTTGCAACAATTGCATCTGTGAACGGAGAGCAAAATGAATGAGCGCAGTGGATTTCCATCCATGACGGCTTTGCTGGGTCTCCTCGCCATCGCCGGCTATCAAAATCGCGACAAGATCGCTGAAATCCTGAAAGACCTCACCGGCGGCGGCGCAGCGCCCGACAAGGACAAGGCCGGACAAGGTCAGGTGGCCAGCCAGAGCGGCGGACAGGGTCAGCTTGGCGGCCTGCGTGACATGCTCGGCGGCACCACGGTCGGCGGATTGCTGACCGGCGGCCTCGGTGAATTGATGGACCGACTCAATCAGTCCGGACAGAAAGAAGCGGCCGATTCATGGGTCGGCACCGGGCCAAACAAGGATATCGCGCCGAAAGATCTCCAGACCGCGATCGGCCCGGATGTCCTGCAGACCCTGTCACGCGTGACCGGTCTCAGTCCGGATGAATTGCTGAACAGGCTGTCGCGCGAACTGCCGACCGCGGTGGACAAATATACGCCGCAGGGGCGCCTGTCGGCATAACGGCCGGACAGAAGCAACCAATGCAACGCCCGCGGTCGATTCCGCGGGCGTTTTGCGTGATGGACATCGCCCTGTCACTGCACCTTGCAGATCGTCGGCTTGGTCTTCGGCCGCTTCAACGTCGCCTGCTGGCCCTTGATCCAGAACGATACGCCGCGTCTTGCATAGCGTCCGCCATCCGCGGACAAGCGCTGCGGCAGGGTGAGCGACTTGCCATCGACCTGAATGCGCGCACGCTTGTCCTGCGGAAAGAACGCGGCAACCACGGGCGTGCCGTCTTCGCACATGTAATGAACGAAAGTCTGCGCGTGCGCCGGTGCGCTGCTCATCAAAAGAGTCGCAGCTGCAATCACGCCTGCACCAACCTGCCATTTGCGTAACGCTGACGATGCAGAAAGCTTGAGTCCATTTTGAATCATGAGCGTGCCCCTTGGCGATACAGCACTGTCATCAAACCATCACTGACAAGCCGCTTGATCGCGCGAGTCCGATATCAGGAGATTGCATTGGCCACCAGCGCGCTGGCAATAGCCGGCGAACGTCTGAACCAGGCGATCCATCGCAACACGCTGTTGTCCGGTCGGGTCTGCTGCGCCCGGTCTGCGATTTTCCGCGGAATTGACATTACGGTCCGGTGTCTTCAACGTTCCATGACTTCGTGATGGCAACCTTGCGATGCGTGAAAACGGAGCGGCCATGACTTCCCCCCGTGTTGTCATTGTCGGTGGCGGCTTTGCCGGGCTTGAAGCCGCCCGCGCGCTCGCCAAGGCGCCGGTCGAGATC